>CAYSPZ010000001.1:0-113755 GCA_964433065.1 uncultured Eubacteriales bacterium
ACCGGGATCGCACCATCCCCGGCTCTCTGAGAAATTCGTTGCAGGTTCCGTCTTCGTCGACGCCTTTATATTGAATTTGGTCACATTCTACTCCATCAACATAAGGATGTCAAGGGGGTAACGAGGATTAGCAACATAAATCTTTTCGAATGTAACCATCGAATTTATCGATGATAAATGAAATCACGTCGGCGGCAACTTGACGGATATTCGCACATCTTGATTCTTTTAAGCACTTTAAAGGCAAGTAAAAAAGTTCACTCAGGCGTCAAAATTTTCAATTTCGGAAACACCGTGTGGTTCTGATTATCTGTATGTTGAGGAGAGTTATACTGTTTGAATTTACTTTTTGAGTTAATTGTGTTACAATGATAAAAATAGCCTTTGCGTTATAGCGTTACTAACACCTAATTCTGTTAAATCGAAATGGGTACAACATGAGATCGTGCTTGCTTCTAACCAAGGCGGAAATATCATCCCTGTAATCGTGGGCGATACCGAACTTAGCGGTGCATTCAAATATAACTTGCTGACAAGACAAATGTATAGGTTGTCAGGAAATCCAACAGATAACGAAATAGATGAAATGATAGACCAAATAGGAAGGGCTATTTTGAGGTAAAACAAAAATTATTGCTATAATGCAATAACAAAAGCGAGGTGAATTTCACCTCGCTTTACTGCATTAAACAGGGTCAGGGTATGTTTGCGGAATATACTCGTCCCAGGTGCAACCCATTATTTGTATAAGCACGTCAACCATTTCGCGTCGCACGCCGCAATCGGTAAGAGATGGAAGGGCGGAATCGCTTTCCCGTTCTCTGTATCTGCGCATAATTTCCACAAACCTGAGCGAACAAGCATAGGTATCGGTTGTGTCGGCAAACAACGGCGGACGGCCGTTTTTAACCATAAGTTCATTAACATTTTGAAACCTGACGTTCATTTTTCGCAGTTGATTTGCAATGTTTTCATCCGTGTAACCGATACTTCTGTATGTAGGGTAGCCTTTATCTTTTTCTAATATTTTTTTAATGGTAAGAGGATTGATTTTATCCAAGGCTGCAAAAATCTCTTGTCTTGTATCGAAAGGAAGGTGCTTTACGTAATAATCTATCATACGTATGCTCATAGCAGATGACCCCACAGTTTAAAGTTTAATTATATTCGCCCAAGCGGTTGCGGTTAAACGGTCGGTGAGGGGTGCGTATTTTTCGATTATTTGTTTACGCGCTTTGTTAAGCGTGGGTTCGACAAATTGGGTTTTAAGTGCAATGGCTTTTTTGCCCGCTTTGGAGTTGTTCATGTATTTGACGTTTCGTATAAGTGTGGGGATAAACTCGAGCAACGTAACGGCAATCGTGAGTATTGCGCCAAGACCGTTCGCGTCTAAAACTTCATCGGCAAACGCTGTGACCAAAGCGGGAGCGGCGCAAAGTAAAAACGTGCCGCCTATGCTTTTTACGATACCAAAATCCCACATATATTTTTTGTGTAGAGCGATGGATGCGCAAATGCCCCAAATTACATACAAGGCAGGAATGTCCAGATTGGGGTCAAAAAACATAAAAATGCTTACAACCAAAGCCGCCAAAACGGCTATAAAATGTAAAACGCCGTCTGTATATCCGCCTGAACGGTTTGATAGGCTCATATATTGATGGTATTTCGCGCTGTCAGCCGCTTCGAGCGCTTTGATGGCGTATTTGTGAGGATCACCGATTTCTCGTTGAAACGTTTGAAAAAGTTGCTCGTACTTTTTTACTTTTTCATATTCCTCATAACATTCATCGTCAAAAAAAGCATATTCCAAATATTCCAAGGCCTCAACAAAGTTGTTTTTCTTAAGCGCTGCTTTTGAAGCGGTTAAGGCGACGTCAGCAGCCCTCTTTTTTCATTGGCTTCCAGGAAGCGATCAATGGATAGTTTGTAGTCTTTTTCCTTAAGATATCGCTCGGCGCTGAGTATGGTGCTCTGTATGTAGTCGGAAACACCTTGAAATTTGCCTGCGCTTATGGAAATATATGTGACCATTGCCTTTCGGGTAGCGTTTGAATATTTCACAACGGCATTGCAGAATTTACAACTCAATGTGCTTCTGCAATTATATATAAAATAGTATTTAAGTTCAGAAATATTTGTTACTTTATAGTGTGTCAAAAGTTCATAATAGCATAGTTCCCCGTATTCTTCACTGCCGGGGGAATATTGCTTTTTAAAGTTTTCTATCATTTGCTCCGCCTTTTCAAAATCGGCACGGCAAACAGAGAACTCCAGTTCATCAAAAATCTTCTTATCCACTAAAATATCTCCTTTTTCAAAAAACGAGGTGAGTTCCACCTTGTTTTACAGGTTATTTTTTGATCAGTTTAAAGCGTTTGTCCCTGTAGAAGTGATAATTTCTGCCCCCGTAATTTCTGGGGTGACTGATTATTATTTCAGGGCGATCTACCAACAAGAACGCTTCTTCGCCGAAACTTTCACAAACAACGCCGAAAAATTGACCGTCTTTGATTATACACGCGTTTATATCGATTTGTTCATCGTTTTCTTCCGTATAATAGTCGTCACGTCCGTCGCCGGCATCGCTGCTGCTTTCATAGGCTCAAGCAAGTGTGTATGTAGTAGTTGGATATCTCAGAGGACAATTTTTCTACAAAGGCATCGTCATATTCGACAAGTTCCAATTCTGCGTTTTCAAGATCCTTCGTTTGAGGTGCAACCGTTTTAATCAGCATAATAACAACTCTTTTCTATCTACATTAGTACATTTATTGTAACATATCTGCGTAAGAAAGTAAATATTTGCAGCATAAATTCCCTTCGATCACAAACAAACAGTATTACCGATTTGAAATTAAAGGAGAAATGTATATATGAAGGCGCCTGAAGGAAGTGCCCTTGCGATACAACCGAAACAGTTCGCAGGGCAGGGACAGTGTTAAAGCACCGATGATCTACACAGCAACAGCGAGGTGAACATTTTTATGTTCACCTCGCTTGTTACGTGGATACTGTTTAATTGTCCTTGAGTGACATCAGCCAACGGATGGTCGAGATCTGGTTGGCATAGCCGTCCGTTTCTGCGGAAGAATACTCGCCCGCGGCAACGGCGGTCGCCATCGAAACCATCACGCTGTATCGATCTTCAAAATCCTGTTTGACGGATAAGGTGGTGCGCTCATCCAACTCTTCGAAATAGACGGTCGCCATCTTGGTGTCCATATCCATCTCAATCGAGCCGTGAGCGAACCGGAAGTTCGCGTAGCGACAACCGTTCTCAGCGGGAGCGTTTTTCTCCTGATACAGTTCGATGCTCGCCATACCGTGTTTGGCAGACAGTGAGATCACGTGAGCGTTTGTTTCGGTCTGTCTTTCGTTGTATTGCACGTCTGTCCAACAACGGGGGTCACCACAGACCAGGGACGCGATGAGCACGTTGTGCAGGAAGGTTTCCAGCAGATGACCGCCGTTTGCTTTCTCGTAGACCCAACCACGGTCGTCTGTTCCCTCGCAGATGTGCACCTCTGCCGACTTGAGTGCGCCGAGTTGGATGCGCCAGTTTTTAATCAGGCTTGCATCGTCGATATCGAGATATTTTTCGTGCGCGTCCTTAGCATGAGTAAGGAAATGCAGAGGCAACGCCTTTTCGAGCGTATAATAACTCAGGAAGAACAAGCGGTTTCTTGTTTGCGGATCCTTGACAAGTTCCTCCACTTTTTTAAGTTCATCTTCAATGACGGAGATGGGTTTTTCAACGACGATCAGTTTCGCGTCGGATTTTAACAGTCTTTCCAGATAACCGACGTGGGCAAACGAGGGGGTTTCGATCCAGACGATATCCTTATCGGTGACTCTGCGGTTAATTGCCTCGCAGATCGCCGCCTGATCCTCCAGATAGGTACAATAGTCTCTTCTGTCAGCCGCGCTGTTGAGGTCATACACGGCGAGTTTGTTCGCGCGTCCGCCTTTGGTGATCGCCGGATACAAACGCTCTTTGACGACGTCGCCGCACCCAACGACGTACATATTCGGGCGCGTATCCGTTTTCTTGATGGATTCCATCGGGAAGGTAGAGATGATCATACTGATAACGATCGCCGAGAACAGGCATCCGAGTATCACCACGGGGAACGGGGTGCCGTCCGGAGCGCCGCCCAACAGACCCATAAGAGCGGCGCGGAAACTCATACCATAGAGTTTGGCAAAGCAAAGTGCCTGTGTGGGAATGATGAGGAACATAGCGGTGAGGTATTCCAACTTATGGTAGATGGAATAGCCGATCTCAAAAAAGCGGCGGAACACGGTGTAATAGAATATCCACACACACGATTCGAACAGATAATAGATCATCGCGATGCGCCAGCCGAGCCCGTCCCAATGGAACGCGTGTGCCAGCGAGAACAGCACCGTCCAGACGATGAAATACAACTCCCCTGTCATCGGCGGGATGTCGGGTCTGCCCGATTTGTTGGTAACACCGAATATTTTGCCTTTCGCCTTGCGCTTACCGTTGTCAGCACCTGCGCTTTTGGCGGCTTTTTTTCTTTTGCTTATGATGCGCATAATCGCTTTGATATGCTGATAGATCGACAACAGTCTGCACAACCATATCGTCCAAAGAATAACGGTGGACAGGATGGAGATCTCCGTTCCCGCCCACTTATACGACGTGATATCGGGTTTTGTGGAGACCGTGAAAATATACGGCTTCTTTTTACTCATAACACAGTCTTCCTTTCGGCGTATCCGTTGAAGGCGACGCCCAGGGCTGCCTTGTCGCCCAGGTCATCCCCGAGTTTTGCAGGCAGGACCTTCAGCACGTCGAGGGAGAGGCTCAGCGCCTCTTCGCGTAATGTTTCGAGCATATACGGTTCAATGAGTTCTCTCGCTCTCTCAAAGATGCTGCCGATCACGATCACTTCCGGATTGAGGATGTCGACAAGGTAGGCAACACCCCGACCGAGGTCGCGACCGATGCGTTGATACAAGGCGCGGGCCTGTTCGTCACCGTTTCCGGCGGCGATGGCAAGGTCTTTTGCACTGCCTTGTCCGTATTGCGCTATACCGCCGCCGCTGCAACAACCCTCAAAGGAACCCCGCTTTCCGTAGCCGATGTTGCCGTCCGGATAGAGGCGG
This sequence comes from uncultured Eubacteriales bacterium, assembly GCA_964433065.1. Lineage (GTDB taxonomy): Bacteria > Bacillota > Clostridia > Oscillospirales > Acutalibacteraceae > RGIG3009. The sequence goes on from CAYSPZ010000001.1 coordinate 5,140, forward strand.
ATATGACCGACCTCACCTGCCATATCGCAGGTACCGGAATACGGTTTACCGTTGAGGATCAGTCCCGCACCCATACCGGTACTGAAGGTCAGGAAAACGGCATTCTGGCAGCCAACGGCATTGCCCCATTTCCATTCGGCGATGGCGCAGGCGTCTGCATCGTTTTTGAGAAATGCCGGGCGGTGGAAGGTGTTTTCTAAAATATGTACGATCGGCACTTCATCCCATCCGGGGAGGTTGGGCGGCGATAAGATGAGTCCTTTTTTGGAGTTCAGAGGGCCGCCGCAGGAAACACCCAGCGCCGCCACGTCCTCTTCAAACAACTCTTTTCCGGCGGCAAGAAGAGCGTCGATCGTCGTTTGGAAATCGGTCGTTTCAAAACGAATCTTCTTAAAGACGTTACCGTCCCCGTCGCCGAGGACAACGGCGCATTTGGTGCCGCCGATGTCAAATCCCAAAAATTTTTTCATATTGCTTCTCCATATACAAAATATCGGTTATGAAAATATCATAGCATCAACACCGCGCTGTTTTTGCTTTATACGTCTTCTTTAAATACGGTACACACGGCATCGGTTGTGGGAGATTCGACGGTGACGGTGGTGTGGAAAAAGGTTTCTTCCACTTCCCCGTCGACCATTTCCTCTTTTGCCGACGAGAAACAGATGTAGAGAATGTCGTCGGTGCGGTCGTAATACACTTGTGTATCCTGAGCGTCGATCAATCTGCCGACGGTATACAGCAGTTCCTCACCTCGCCAGACGTTGAGAACGTGCGCATCGCCGCGACCGCTGCGATGAAAGATGATGGAATTGCCGACCGTAAACACAGTATCGTCCAGTGTGACGCGGTGGCATTCAAAAAAACTGCTGCGTCGATTGTCCACGTGATCGATCAAGTCGGATTCCAGTCTTCCCTGAACTTCGGTACCGCACGAAGCGTTCATTCCGTCGACGTGTTGGCTGACGATGTTGCGGATGGTCTGCGCTTTACCTGCAAGTGACTGCCCGTGGAGATATTCCGTGAGGTACGCTTCTGCTTCGTCACGGCGACCGTCATCGTAAAGTGCGCGGTAGTTCTCGATCAGGCGGCTCATCCGCTCTTTACCCGTTTCCATACCGATCGCCTGTGACACGCGGCTGACAACGGCGCTCAGATCGGTCATATCGCTGACGTCAATGCTCTGGTGTTCCTGCACGTCGATCCACCACGGAACCTTGTCAAACGGCACGTCCTTGTTTTCGATCTTGTCCATCATCACGACAAATACCTTGCGGTCGAAAAACTTGGTCGCCATTTCGTATTCCTTGCGGACATAGGAGTTCGCCTTCGTCAAAATGCCTTTGGTGAAAAACAACAGGATCGCCTGCGAATTCATAATTTTTCCCGAGATCTGCGATTCCCATTTTTCGCCGTATTCCAGACCGAAATCGTACCACAGCGGCACACCTGCGTGAAAAAGCGATTTGGTGATCGGGGTGATCCGATCCACGTCCTCGCTGTTGTAACTGACGAAATAATAATTCGGGCGATCGGTCGGTTCAAAGCCGAGATAACAAGACATCACACCACATTCCTTTCTTCTTAAAAAGTGTACCGCCGTTTCGAAAGAAAGTCAATGCTTTCCAGAAAACTTAAATTCCGTTTTGCCCGTTCTTCAACGACCCTGACCTTAAGTATCGTTTTGGCACTTCGTCAAGCGGTTGCGAATAAAAAAGCGAGGGAAACCCTCGCTTTTGTTTAAATATTATTTCTCCAGGCACTGCATTTTTCAATTCGGGTTTCTCTGGAATGATCGCGGCATTCAAGGTGGTGTTTGCTGCCACGCGCCCATAAGTTGACCTGCGTATCGTATCCGAAAGATTGATGGATGATACTTTCAACCGCATCATTCTGAAGAAAACTGCAAGAGAATATATCAATGTTTGCCACACGTTCTTCAATGGAATAGTGGAACGCTATGTGACTTTGAGCCACCACCAACGCTCCCGAAATATATTTCGGGTTTTCGGTCTTGTCATATACGACATACGGTCTTGCAATCGCCTGCATATTGATTTTGGGAGCAATCGTGTCTAACCAACGGTATATGCCTTCAAAAGTAACGTCAACATCATTGACCGTGATCGTATAGTGAGGACCGAAATCATACTCGCTGTCGATTTCCGCACACTCTTCGTCGGTAATTCGCCTGTCCACTACCTTTACGCTGATATTACTTGCATAGATCTGCTTACGGATCATATCCGTTACTTCACTTTCGCTGAAGAAACTGTCGGTAAGAATATCGACAAAATAGCAGGATCTGTAAGGAAAGGTGTGTATGGTAATATGAGAGCCGTCGGCGCAAAAGCAAAATGCACTTACACCTACATCTTCGGAATCCTCGCAATAATAATACGGGATGATAAACGGAGGCATGATCGGATGCATCGACAATTCGTTTGCAATATCAACCAGAAGATCGTTCACTGTCATAATGCTGTTTGCCTGTTCCAATAGACAACCGTAGGCATCCAGCATATAATGTCTGTTCGCTAACATATGGTACTCCTATTCGGCAAAAATATCGTTGAATTCCTTGAAATTTATCAGCAACGGGTCGATCCACCAACGCTTGTTAGACCGTAATGCATTGGGAAGACAATAAAATACATCACACAGATTATACTTGAACTCGGTAAGCACGTTGATCTCGTTTGCTACACCTTTTTTGCCGTCTCGTTTAAGATTAAGCGTAAACGTGAAGGTTTTATAACCGTCATAATTTTCGTTTCCGCGATTGTAAGTGGCTGTAAAGGGATAAATCGCATCCAGTTCAGAGCGTACACCCTTTGCGTATGAGCCGGTAGTCAAAAAACGCAGAATTTTGAGAGCCGCCTGAATAAGATCGTCTCCGTCATCGATGATCTCATCTTCCAGATCTTCGATCAACGTTCCGCAACCTTTTTTAAATGCGTGTACGTCCAGAATTTCATATCTTCCTATCGCAACGTTCAGACCGTTTGACAAGCCACCCGATCCCTTGCTGCTTACGCATTTGTTGCTAAGGTCAATAAACGTTCTGATCAAAGCCGCAACGTCAGCAGGTCGTGACGTGTCATAGACCTCGATCTGCTCTTTTTCCGCTTTTGCCGCATTTAAGAATACCTGTTTAAGATTGTTTTGCTGTGTCGTAATTTCGGTAGAGGAAACGGCTTTGTCGTAGTTGTCGGCATCAATGATTGCCTTTTCATTACCATAAGCAACAACACCCTTATAAAAACAGAGCAAATGTTTGAAGGTTTCGCCAAGCACGATGCAAGCGGCATTCATTTTTTCTTCGTTGGTGCCGTCTTCCATAATATTTCGCAAGAGTGCTTCGTTGTCATAAATATTGCCTGCGCAGATGATCCGATCGTCCAGAACGGCAGAAAGCGAGGAAATGATCAGCATCGCTGCCGCACGAGCAAACAACTTTTTGTTTCGTTTGCCGCGATCGTTATCTTTCAGTCTTCCGAACCCGCTTGCTTCGCCTATGATAAGTTTTTTGTTGATAATTTCGTCAACCTTTTGCGCCAGTGCCTCGCCGGAAAGGTTGTAGATCGGCATTTCGGGGTCGTCAATTCGTTTGCAAAGGCTGGTAACAACATAATAAAACATATCGCTGTTGTTTTCAAAAAGGGTTTCCAACACCTTGCTGGGGCTTGCCTCGATAAGAAGCATAACGATAATGCCGTCCCAATCGATGGTGGGGTCATTAACGTCATTGATATCCTTTATCTTGGCAAAAATATCTTCATACTTGTCGCTGAACAATTCATACAACACTTCGCGGGAGTGATGAATCAGCACCATCGCATCCGATATGGAGAGGGCAAGATTTTTTATATACTTATAATTGATCGCATGGATATGGTGGATAAGATAGTCATCTTTTTTTCCGCCGTCACCCTGATCTTCCCGATCCCATGATGCACCGGTTATTTCGTAAAAGAAGTCCTCCGCATCATAATCAATGCGTTCTACCCCGTCGTTGAGTTCTTCGGAAGAAACGTTGAAACTTAAAGAGTTGTAACTGCCGCCTGAAACATAACGGGCATTTAAAACCTTTTTGCGTCCGACATCGACCTTTTCCAGACTGAACAGAGAGAAGATTTCCTCATAGTACATTTCGCTTGTATACAGGATATGGTTTATGGGGATGACGCTGTATTCTTCGTCGATATAATTCGCTTTTCGGCGGAAACAGAACTGTCCGTCTTCGTCCTGGACAAGCGCGTAGTTTTTAAGAAAAGGCATATTGTGTATCAGGTCACAGAACATTTCTGCGGTTTCGCGAATATTGAAATTCGCTCTTGTGCCGTATGCGCGTTTCTTGGAGATCATATTAAAATACTTTACAAGGCTGAAGTTTTTATCAAAAACAGAAAGATTTGAGAAAACTTCGTACAACTCTCCATCGTCACCGTTGGTAAAGTGACTGCGCATTTGTTGCATATATACCTGAATGTCACAAAGCACAAAACGGGTAAACTCCAACGTGATCGGATAATCAAAGTAAGCCTGTCTGAAATTGTCGCGGATACGTATGGAATTCGGCTTCTTGGCGTTAAAACAACGTTCTCCGTTATCACAATCGTATTTATAGCAACCATAAGCAAAAACAAACGCCAACGACAAAATGTTATCCATATAGGAAACGTAGTTGGTTTCCTTCTTTTTCAAGGCAGACCTGTAGTCCGAGTCCTTGAAAATATAGATACGCATATTCTCGTCGTCGATTTCTTTTTCGAAAACATTTAACAAAACGTTTTTGTAGCGATCGATCTGCTCGTTTTGAGAAAGTTCCGTCGAAGCCATTTATTCATCCCTCGTTTCGATGCCGTGAATGATCTCTGCAAGTTTTTTGTATCGTTCCAAAGCCATTTTGTCATTGCTTGAAAGGGTTTGAGGATCCTGCGTGAAAAGAATATCCTCTTTCCACATAAATCTTTCAACGGCAGGTATACCGAAACAATCCCAATCCAACAAATCAAAATGGTAATTGTTGCGGCAATCCTCCAAAAAGTCGGAATTCATAAACAATGACTGTATTTTACTTTTTGCGGTTTCGGGATACTGGGCACCGTTAATGGATAATTCATTGTTGGGAATGACGTTGGGAACGAGGACAATGTCGGTTTCGTTTATGTTTTTCAGTTCGGATTCAATACCGTCGGCATTTTCCTTTTCCAGAGAAAGCAAAAACCGCTTGGTACCGTTTACAAACTGTGTGGTCGGTCTCATACAACAGACGATGACATCTGCCACCTCGTTGGAAATGTTAGCAGTAGCATTATTACCTACGGCAGAGTCGATAATAACGGCAGGCACATCGAAAAAACGTTCGCAGGTCTTTAAGAACTTTTCCATATTTTCCTTTGCGACGTCGCTTCCGTTGTAGTTGGATTTTTCTTTGGAATCGATCGTCTTGTTATCAAAGGCGGGAAGCAAAAGGATAGCGTCGTTATCCGCATAACCGTATGCATTACCCACGGGAATAAGTTTGCTCAAAAAAGGATGTTCCTCGATGGCTTTAGCGGGCTGCACGTAAAACGGCGCACCCAACAAATGTTGTACGCAGTTATCCTTTTTGATCTTCTTTTCGGCACCTAAAAGGTACGACATACCGCAACTGTCCACGTCGGTATCAATAACGATCATGGGGGATTCTTTGGTCGGCATAAAATACTCGCTTGCAAGAATCGGAATCACGTTATATGCAAGCGTACTGCGTCCCGCGCCGCCTTTATAGGAGAAAAACGATATTACCTTCATTTTCTTTACCTCTGTTCATTAAATTTTATTCTTTGTATAATCCGCTTTCGTGGTCATCACTGAACATAACGGTATGTGCAAATCGTTCTCTTACTCTGGAAATTTCCTTCATAATGAGCGTTCTCGCGTCACCGTGCGACTCATCTCTGAGCGGTCTTCCGTCTACCACACCGTCAAATGCGACAATTTCCATCAGCAAACTGTCCAATGCCTTTGAAAGCGCGGTCATCGTTCTGGCGGGACCTAATTTAAGTGCCGTTCTCTCTTTGAGGGCTTCCTTTTCGTTGCCGAGGAGTTCGCAAAGCATTTCCGACAGTTTTTCCCTGACCGTCTGCTCAACGATCTCTTTAACGGCATCCTCTACCGGTCTTTCGATTGCCTCAAGTTCTTTAATTCGCTCGTCCTTTTGCGCAATCTCATACTTCAGATCGGCAATGTCGCCGGTGGATTCCAATTCCTTTTTGAAGGCAGCGCGAATTTCTTCGGCGGCCTCTTCTTTCTTATCGGAAATATCAATATACGTTTTTTCAAAGGTATCGTAGTAATCGTAGAATTCGCTGAGTGCGGATATGAAATAATAGTTACTGGCGCTGAAGAAACCGTCGGATTCCCAGATCCATTTCGTTTTTGTAACGCCGTTTTCGCTTTCGGTCAAACGGTTTTCGAGAATGTATCCCAGATATTTTTTCATATTGTACTGGGGATAACGAACAAGATACTGACCGATAACGTTATTGGAATGGATCAGAAGCGGCGCGAGAGAGAACACTCTTATACGGCGTTTACGAAGGTCTTTGATAAGATCGTTATGTAATTTAAACGTTTCGTTGAAACCGACAAGGAACTGGTCAACGATATATTCTTTGGATTCTTTCTTCAGTTTTTCGTAGGTACGCATTGCTTTTTGTATGGCAAGTTGACATACTTCAAGCAAATCGTCGTATTCTTCCTGGTATGCATTCTTATCTGCAATACGACCGCTCATTTGTGCCAACTCCATTTGGAGTTTGATGTCCTCATCGACACCGGCATCCAGAAGAATGTTTACGATGTAAACCGAGTTGAACAAGGCGTCACTGGTGGTACTCATTTTGATGACATCTTCATCAAGGGTTCGACCAAGGTCGTTGTAGAAGAATTTGTCTGCTAACTCATCCTTTGAAAGTTTCCAGATCTTATTCGCGGTTTTTTTGCAGAATTCCTCAAGTCGACCGTAAAGGGTAGTGGCAACTTCTTCGCCGTTTTCGCCAACCGAGTATACGTAAGAAGCCCCGTTGATTGCTTTAAAGAGCGCTCTCAGTTTAAGTTCGGATTCATTTTTGTCGTATTTTTCCTGAGCGTCACGAATTTCTTTGGGTATATCGAAGCCCATTCTTTCCCGTCTGAGCGCATCCTGATAGTCAATATGGTTTTTGAAGGTTTCGTAAAAGTCTACATAACATTCCGCAACCGCAAACGTGAAGTAAAGCGAAGGCTCCTCACAGTCTTTTGTGAAGTTCCAACCGATCTCCAGTTTTTGTGAATCTTCAAGTCTTTCCTCAATCTCTCTGCTGGTTATGAACGAATTGTTGAGGTATTTCATACCGTACCGAATGATGGCAATCAGACATTTTTCCCATTTACAATCCTCAACACCGTCATCTTTTGTGGCATGATACTTTAAGACCAACAAGAATGTCGGAATAACCCAGGTGATGGCATCAATATACGAGTATTCCGCCGTGAAAGACGAACTGTCGTAAGGAGAAGCGTCAAAACAGTACGTTGCCTTGTCCAGAAAAGTCTCAGGCAACTTATCGTTTTCGAGATCGTTAATGTTTTGCACTTTTCTTCCGTTATAGCGTACGATACGGGAAATGATATCCTCGATAACGCTGTCCATAATTCTGCGTATTGTCGGTTTGGTTCCGTCGGCGAAGGTTCTGCCGTCTTTAAAATAATCCTCTTTATCGAATTTGAGAGAAAAACCGGAAGTAAGCAAAAGCAGCGCCTGCAAGGACTGACATTGTGAAAGAAGACCGACGTCTTTCGAACTGTCGTCCATACGGAAACCTTTCTCAAAATCAAATCTGGCATACAGTTCGTCCAGAATTTTTTCGCCTATTTCAACGGGAGATTTATACTTGTAAAACACTCTGTTACTGTTGTCGCCCTCCAACAGTTCGCGAATCGTATCCTGATTAAAGTTTGTTGTTTGTTTCTGTTCCATAATTGAACCTCCTCAATTTAATTATTTTCCGCAGAAGCAAATATTGCATCCAATTTGACCTTGATAACGGGTCTTACACCCAATTCCATAATGCGCACATTGTAGCCGTTTTCGTAAATCGTACCGTTTGCTTTGACGGCTTTCTGTGTTGACTGTTTAACCGTGGATTTGATCCACCATTTGGTGCCGGTGTCTTCAGGTTCATCGAGTTTTAAGTAGGAATCGTTTTCTGAAAGTTCCATATCCTTTTCGCTCAGTAATCCGAGTTGTGTGATACTTTGCTTTTGTTCTTCGGTGAAGGAACTTGCAAAAAACACGTCTTTCAGCCATTGGTCGAGAAACTCCCCGCCCTTTTGCTTATCGATAATGTCTTTGGTGATCATCGTGACGGTGTCGTTTTCGCAATACAGGCACAGCCATTCCAGCGGTTTTACCGTGTAAGCGACCTCATTGCAAAGCATAAAAGGTTCTTCTTCGAAAACAAATATTCTGTTCCCCTGTTTTAAACGGCTCCCCGTTATGTTATGAGTGATCCGCTTTTTCGCAAATCCGAAATCGACGCACAACAGGTCGCCCACGTTTGAGGTTCCGCCATGCCCTTTTAGTTCGTTGAGTTTGAACTTTGTTTTGGATACCACCTTGGGGAGTTTATCGGATATCGCCTCGAAAAGTTTTTGACGATAATCTTGTTCTGCCTCTTTGTCGGCAAAGATGAAGGTCGTACTGTCTTTAAACAGTTCAAACACCGTTTGTATTTTTTTCGAAAGATCCTCGGCTTTTGCTGCTGCCTCGCTGTAAGAAAAGGATTCCAGCATTTCTTTTACCAGTTCAATGGTTTTCCGTTGACCGATGCTTATCGGAAATATTTCAAAGGTTTGTCCTTGTTCAATTTTTTCCTTGATTGCACAACGTTCTTTCTGGACGGCATCACTGGCAAATGCCGATTTGCTGTTGAAAAAAATTGTGCCCTTACAATTGGGATGATGAATTAGATTTTTAACCTTTTCGTCCCAAACATCACCGCATTTTAAGTCCGCATCGAACCACAACATAACGCCTTGCTCTATAAGATATCGGACTGCATCCTCAACGATAGCCTTATCTTCATGTTTATAACTGACAAAAACAAATTCGCTCTTCACGATTTCTTTTTCTGTATAAAATTCGGGCACGAAACCTTTCCCCCTTACAGGAGCCGATCACCAGCTGTAAATATATTTATACAGACTTGATTATACAGCATATACAATTAATTGTCAACAAAACTTAAAGAGTGCAAAAAACCGACACAGCGGTATCAAAATCTGTTTTTTAACGGGAAAACGGATCTTCGTTTAAGTTTCAACCGTTATATTGACTTTTTGGGGATGGTATGATATACTCTTTAAAAATTGAACACAAAAGCGATGATAAGAACCAGTAAGCATTCGGAATCTCCAGAGAGAAGGCGGTCGGTGCGAGCCTTTGTTGAACGGATGCCCAACCCGTCTTTGAGCTGCAAGCCGAAATAACAGTAAGTTTTGCCGGGTGCTCCCGTTACAGAGTACGGCATTGGTGTTTATTCCATGCCGAAGAGTGCGGATCCTATCCGAATTTAGGTGGTACCGCGGACTTGAAAGGATAGTTCGCCCTAAGTTGACGTACAGTTGGCTTAGGGCTTTTTTTGTGTTCAAAAATAAACGGAGGTATCTGGATATGAAACTGGAAAAACTGGTCGGAGAGCGGTTTAAAGAAAGACCGTCGGACTGTATCGTTGACAGTCACGCGTTGATGGTGCGCGGCGGGTATATGAAGCCTGTCGCAAACGGTATCTTTTCTTCTTATATGCCGCTCAAACGCGTTACGCGCAAGATCGAACAAATCATCCGCGAAGAGATGGATGCGATCGACGGACAGGAAGTGCAATTCCCCGTCGTTATGCCCGCATCGCTTTGGCAGGAATCGGGCCGCTACGAAAGTATCGGTAAAGAGATGGCTCGTTTTAACGATCGCAGCGGCAGTCCGCTGGTGCTTGGTATGACCCACGAGGAAGCCGCCGTTCATCTTGTGCGCGATTACGGGCAAAGTTACATGAAATATCCCTTTATGGTGTATCAGATCCAGACGAAGTTCCGCGACGAAGCAAGACCGAGAGCGGGTCTTATTCGTGTGCGTGAATTTACGATGAAGGATGCGTACTCGTTCCACACGAGTCAGGAGGATTTAGAGGAATACTACGACAAATGCCACAAGGCTTACGAGCGTATCTACGCGCGGGTGGGGCTCCCCGAAGTGGTTTCTGTCGCTTCGGATTCCGGTATGATGGGCGGCAGCATTTCGCACGAGTTTATGTTGCTCACCCCCATCGGCGAAGATTCCATTGCCATCTGTACCGAATGCGATTACCGCGCCAATATGGAAGCGGCGGAAAGCATTATTCACAACCAAAGAGACGACGTTTCGGAAGAACTCGTCTTAGTGCATACCCCGAACATCCACACCATTGAGGACGTGTGCGAGTTCCTGCATTGCGATCAAAAGTGTTCCTGCAAAGCGGTGGTGTATCAGCGCAACGCGGACGATCATTATATCGTACTGTTTATCCGCGGCGATCTTGAGGTCAACGAAACCAAACTGACCAACTACTTGGGTTACGACATTCATCCTGCGGTCATCACCGAGGAATGCGGTCTGAATGCGGGATACATCGGTCCCGTGAACCTGAACGGTGATTTTACCGTGTTGTATGACAAATCCCTTGAGGGGTTGAACAACCTTTCCTGCGGCGGCAACGTTTGCGAATATCACTACACGGGTCTGGATATGAGCCGTGACTTACAAGGTGCTGAGTACCACGATTTTGCCAAAATACAGGAAGGCGGTATTTGTCCGCATTGCGGAAAACCCGCGATCACGGTATCCCGCGGTATTGAAGTGGGGAACATCTTCCAACTCGGTACCAAATACACCAAGTCCATGGATATGACCTATATTGACAGCAACGGCGAAACGCAGTATCCGATCATGGGTTGTTACGGTATCGGTGTGGGCAGACTTGCCGCTTCGATCTGTGAGGCGCATCACGACGACTACGGTCCTGTATGGCCGCTCTCGGTCGCGCCGTGGCAGGTACACCTCTGTGCCGTTCGTGCGGACGATGCCGAGGTCAAGGCATATGCCGACCGCCTGTACGAAGAACTGCAGAACAAAGGCGTTGAGGTGATCTATGACGACCGCAAGGTAAGCGCCGGTGTGATGTTCTCGGATGCCGACCTTATCGGTGTTCCGTTCAGGGTGATCGTCAGTCCCCGAAATATGAAGCAGAACGTTGTGGAGATCGTTTCGAGAGATAAGAGCGTTTCCCAAACCGCTTCGACGGATACGGCGGCAGAAGACGTACTGAAACTGTTGGCAGAAGCAAAATAAAGCGATATATCACAAAACGAGGAGATCTCCGAAAGGGAGATCTCCTCGTTTATTTTCCGTACGTTTTGAGTTCGCGCGGTGTGCAACCGAAATACTTTTTGACGATCCGCGCGAAGTATTTGGAGTCGTTAAAACCGCTCTCGAATGCCGCGTTCTCGATCGACGTGCCGCCCGATATCAGGTTTCGGGCATATTCGAGCCGCAGTTCGGTGATGTATTCGATGGGGGTTTTCCGATAATGTTTTTTGAACAGTTGGCGGAATACCGTTGCGCCGATCCCCGCTTCGGCGCAGACCGTGTTCACGCTGATGGCGCTGTCCCTGTAATGGGAATTGATAAACGAAACCGCCTTTAAAAAGTGGGCGGGCAGATTGGCTTTGGTCTCCTTTTCAAAAATGGTACCCAACACGGTATAGAGTTGCGCCATCGAGTAAACGGCATATCCCGGTTCTTTGTGTTTCCATAACGCGCGCAACCGCAAAAACATTTTATAGATCTGTTCGCCGTCTTCAAAGGGGTAAATTTCAATTTCGCTGTCGTCCTGTGCCGTGATAAAATGCACGACGATCATTTCGGTATCGGTGTACTGTGCCGTGTATCCCATCTTTTGCGGGAGATACAACACCTCGTTCGCGTGGACGGTATACTCTTTTTCTCCGCATCGGAAGGCAGCGTTGCCGCTGATTCGAAATGCTAATGCCGAATAGTCGCGCGGTTTCACCTCGAACGTGCCGCCTTCCCAGTGCATATGTTCCACCCCGACGACGGTCAATATCGGATTGTTGGCATTGTACAGCATTTTCTCCACCTCAATACCATTATACGCAATTTTTCACGGAATTCAAGTGTTAAATAATCCACCTTTTGCGTTGTAATGTGGGTTCGTTTTCTCTTCGTTCGGGCTTATTATGAAGGTGAGGTGATAAAGATGCAAGAGTATTTTATGTTAAGCACCACAACGGTTGCGACGGCAGACCAAAGAATGGCAAACGATACGGTCAAACGTCTGTGGCATCGGTTTTGTCTTACCGACGGCACGCTTGACATAAAGGCAGGTGACGCGTGTACGTTTCGTATCGGCGATACGGCATTGCCCATACTCGCGGACGGCAAGGAATACGCGTTGCGTGTGGACAAACACGGTGTTGCTGTTGTCGGCAGCGATTACGGCGGACTGATGCGGGGGTTTTTCTCCCTGTTGATGAAGATGGCGTACGTTGACGGCGGTATGAAGATCAACGCGGTTGAAGAAGAGAGCGGATACACCGTTCGAAATCGTATGATCCACATTTGCGTGTTCCCCGAAAACGATCTGTATTTCATCCAAAAACTCATCCGCCTTTCGGCACTGTGCCAATACACCCATATCGTGATCGAATTTTGGGGGATGCTCCAATACGATTGCCTGAAAGAACTGGCATGGCCACACGCGTTTACCAAAGAACAGGCGAGGGAACTGATCCGCGAATGCCGCGAACTGGGGATCGAACCGATCCCGATGTTCAACCAACTCGGTCACGCGACCGCGTCGCGGTGTTGTTACGGCAAACACGTGGTATTGGATCAGAACCTCAAACTGAGCCGTCTGTTCACCCCCGACGGGTGGGCTTGGAATATCGGATCGGATGAGGTGAAGGCCCTGCTTCGCGACGTGCGCCGCGAATTGTACGAGTTGTTCGGTGAGGGTGAGTATATGCACGTCGGCTGTGATGAAGCGTATTTTATCACCGCCCATCCCGAATGGCGCAAACTCCTCCCCGATTATTTGCGTGAACTCACCCGCGAGGTGGAAAGCGAAGGACGACGTCCGATGATCTGGATGGATATGTTGTTGGAAAAGGATGCTTTCAAGAACTGCTATACCACCGGCGAAAAAGCGGAAGCGGAACGCATTCGCAATACCGTTGCCGACTCTTCGGTGTTTGTGGACTGGCAGTATCACACCACCGAGATCCCTGTTCCGTCGCTTGCTTCGCTCAAGGGTTGCGGCAAAGACGTGATGGGTGCGCCGTTCCTCACGGTGGATAACTGCAACGCGCACGTACAGACGATTATCCAAAACGACCTGTTCGGTGTCATGCACACCACGTGGCATCTGCTCAAAGATTGTATGCATACCGTGTTGGGGTGCGCGAAACAGTGCGGTGCGGTTACCTTCCCGTGGACGCAACCGCACGAAGGACTTCATTTAGAAACCGCCACCTTGTTGCGTTATGTAAGTTTTGGAGGCAATTCCTACCGCGAGAGCGGATGGGCACCCGAACAAATTAATTTGTATTAAGGAGATGACGTGATGAACACCCTGCAAGAAAAACTGGATTTCTTACTGGACAAGTATTCGGTAGCGACCGCCGCTACCCTGAAAGACCGTTACACCGCCGTGATCGACGGTGTGGAGACCCCGATCCTGTCCCATCGACTGGAACGGCGGTTTACGGAACTGCGCAACATTGTGCAAGGCGGTACGCTCAAAGGCATCAGCGTAATGCGCGTGGCGCGGATCGTTGAGAAGGGCGCGGATATTTTCGACGAACTGTATCGTGAACTGGATTTGTGTCAGTACGTGTTGGGCAAGAAGATTGTGGCGGTCACCGCGATGCAAAGCAAAAACGCGTTGAACGTGATCGCGACGGCGGAAGACAGTATCGTCTGTACCATTGAGATCGCCGCGACGCTTTCGAAGGGTGAACCCGCAAAGGACAAGCACGAGATCATTTCCGAGCGCGGTATCGCGTGTGACGTGGTGGTAGACGCGCAATTAAAACAAGAGTCCATCTACGTGTTCGGTGCTGAAAACAAGAAGTTCACCGACGTGGATTTCGAGTTGTACGGGCTTTCGACCGAGGATATTGCGGTGGTACGCGCGGCATTTGCGGTTGCGCAAAAGGGCAACCGTGATGAGATGATCGATCAGGATCGTGCCCTGAAAGCGATGGTTGAAAAAGTAAAGTGTTCGGTAGCACTCGGTGAAAGGCAGGTAATCTGAAATGAAACCGTTGAAAATTGCGATGATGAGTATGACCCACGGTCATACGCGTAAATACTATCAGGTTTTAAAGGAAAACCCGAAACTCGACTGGGTGGCGGTTGCGACCGCGAATGACGAGGTGAAAGAGATCTTCTTAAACAGCGTGGAGGGGATTCCTTGCTATGACAGTGAGATCGAGATGCTGGATGCGCATCCCGAGATCGAAGCGGTGGTACTTGCCAGCGAAAACAGCGATCATTTACAGCAGATGAAACTCTGCGCCGAGCGCGGTATTCACATTCTGTCGATGAAAGTACCCACCTTTGATATGGACGAATACGACGAGATGATCGATATCGTCGACAAAAACGGGTTGGTCTGTCAGATCGAACTGGAGATGCATTATAATCCTGTGATCGCCCGATTGAAAGAGGTGGTCGAAAGCGGTGAGATCGGTAAGATTCAATCGTTTAACGCGACCAACATCACCCTATCCCCCGTCTGGGCGTTCCCGTGGCAGGGCGTTCCCGAAAAGAGTTACGGCAAACGCGTACCCATCAAAGAGGGGGACACTCGTTTCCGCGGCGGTGCGCTTTGCGATCATCCGCACATTTTTGATATGATCCGCCACGTCACGGGCAGTGATTTTGACAGTATTTATGCGGAAGTGGCACCGAATATCCGTCCCGATATCGAGGAAGAGGATATGTTGTCGGTGATCGGGAAGATGAAAGACGGAACAGTGTTCTCGCTCGACCCGTCGTGGTCCAAGATGGAAGAGCGGCTAAAAGTGCCGGGTCCGGGTTGGGAAGTGTTCCCGAAACGCATGGAAGTGAACATCACCTTAAACGGTGAGAAGGGAACGTTGATGGCGGATTGTTTCGGTCCCAACGTGTATCACAACGGGTGTCCCAACGACCGTTATACCGTGCAATACACCTATTTTGACGAGTGGGTCGGTCTCATCGACGAGTTTGTGGACAACATCCGAAACCAAAAAACACCGCTCATCAATCTCCGTTGGCACAAGCGCACCATTGAAGCGATGAACGCGGTGTATGAAAGCATCGCGACCGGGAAAATTGTGAAATTGTAAAGTGAGGAACGGCTATGTCACTCGTTATCTTGAAACCTACCCACAGTGAACCCGCTTACGAACAAGCGGCGATCGCGTTCCAAACGATGTATCGCGCCGTGACGGGACGCGAGATCGACATTGTCGAACAGGACGACGGGAATCACGATCTCGTTGTGATCGGTTCGGATGCGGTAAACGATTTTTTGATGAACGAGGTTCTGGAACTTCGGTTGAACAGTTTAAAGATCCGTTACGGAACGGACGATTACTGTATTCGTTCCTACGTGCAGAACGGTCGAAAGGTATTGATCCTTGCGGGCGGACGGGGACGGTCGACGTTATACGCGGTATACGATTATTTTGAGAGGTTTGTCGGTTGCCACTATTTTTGGGACGGTGACGTTATTCCTCACAAAGAGGATATCCCGATGGACGGTATCGACGTTTCTCAGTCGCCTCGCTTTGAATTTCGCGGATTGCGGTATTTTGCGCACAGGGGACTGAAACGGTTTCAGGCGGAACACTGGTCGTTTGAGGATTGGAAGCAGGAACTCGACTGGCTTGTGAAAAAGCGGTTGAATTTCTTTATGTTGCGCATCGGTATGGACGATATCTGGCAACGCGCGTTTCCCGACGACGTCCCCTACCCCGAGGGGTTTAACGTCATCGATGGGATCGACGCGGAGGGGTATAACGATCGCACCGATTTCTGGACGCTTAAATACCGAGGCGAACTTAAAATTAAGGTGTTGGAATATGCGCGAAGTCTTGATCTCACCTATCCCGTCGATTGCGGTACGATGACCCACTGGTACAGTCGGACACCCGCCGCGTTTTTGGAACGTAAACAGCCGTCTTTTCTCGCGCAAGCGAGTGATAATTACGTCGCATCCGATACCGGTCGCGTTTTGGATTTTACCAAACGGGAAAATATGGATCATTATCTGCGGTTGACCGAAACGATGGTAACCCAGCACGAAAAAAGCGATGGGTTGTTTCACACGATTGGGCTCGGTGAACGGCAGATATACGAGGAAAAGGACAAGAATTTTGCGTTGAAACTGGTCGCGTATCGCCGCATTGCCGCGGAGATACGCAAACGGTATCCCAATGCCAAACTGATGTTGGCGAGTTGGGATTTCGCGGGATGGTGGACACCTCAAGAGGTACAGGCACTGATCAAAGAATTGGATCCCGAACGAACGATCCTTCTGGATTACACGTCCGAAGTGGACGATCCCGCCATCAGTTTTATGAACTGGGGTGTTGTGGGAAAATTCCCGTGGGTGTTCGGTCTGTTCCACGCGTATGAGTCGGAAAGTGAACTGAGAGGTCCGTACGACCGCTCGGATGAACGGTTGCGTATTGCCGCCGACGACCCTTATTGTAAGGGCATGATCTTGTGGCCCGAGTTATCCCACAGCGATCCGCTGGTACTCGAATACCTGTCACAAAACGCGTGGGCACCGCTCGAATATACGATCGAAGAGATCACCGAACGGTTCTGCCGTAACCGCTACGGCGCGTTTGCGGAATATATGAATACCGCCTGGCAACAACTGTTACCGTTTATCAAAACGGGGCACTGGGGCGGATTGTCCCGCCGCACACCCGATGACGAACGCTATTCGGACTACCTGTCCAACTGGTACGTTCATCAAGATATGTGGGCGAAACCGTTGGCGGTTTCCGCGGAGAATATCGGTACGCGCGAAGCACTGATCGATCACTATCGCAGCAGGGCGGTCAACGTTCGTCCTACGTTGGGTGCCGCCGTTGCCGCACTGAAAGCGGTATCTTCCGACAAAGAGGCATTTGCCGACCGCTTTATTCTGCGTGATGCGGTGGATATGGCGAGGACCGTGCTGGGCAGATTGCTCAACCACGTTTTCATCCACGCGTGGGCGGCGCAGGGAGATACGGCACAGGTACAACGATCGGCAGACGTGTATTTTGAAGGACTCTCGATCCTGCAACGGTTGTTGAGCGTCAATGATGATTTTTCAGTCTATCAAACGTTATTGCAGTTGCAAACGGCTGCGCCTGTCAATCCCGAATTTGAACGGACACTGAAACGGAACATCGGCAATCGGTATTGCAGCGGGTACGCATACGAACTTGTCGGATATCTCATCAAAGACGAAGCGAAGGTCGCGTTTGATCTGTTGCTTCAAGGAAAGACCGACAATGCGGACGACCTTAACGCAAGGTTTGACGAGGTGCGTACCCGTTTCGAAAACACCCCGCTCTCAGAAATGCAACCCGTCGATATCCCGAAACCCGAGGAGATCCTGTTGGAAACGGCGGAATTTGTCGAGCGGTATGCCGATCTCATATTGATCCGGTAATTTTTCCGAGTATCAGAAGATAGTAAACGATAAAAGCGGAGTGGAATTCCAATTCCACTCCGCTTTATTTGTATCATTTCATCAGTTCGTCGGTAAGGCGGAGGATCTCGGGGGCGATCTTTTCGCGCTCTTTTTTGACGATGCGGTTGTAAAGGGGGTATGCCAGACTCACGAGTATGATGCCGACAACACCGATTGGGATACCGACAAGCATTGCCATCTCTTCGTAAGTGCCGAGTATTTTGGAAAAATCGGACATAGTAAGGCTCATACCGATCCCTAAGAGCAACGCGCCGATCACCCCGACGATCAGCGATGCCCTCTGCGCTTTGGCGGTGACGCTCGCGTCTAAGCGGCGAAGTTGTGCCATCTTGTCTTCGGGTTCGGCGGGGGCTGTGTATTTTTTGCGGATGGCGCGGATCTCGTCCTGTTCTTTTGCGGAATAGGTCAATTGAAAGGTTTCGTTATTTTCCATATCGGTTCCTCACTGTTTGAATGCTTTTAATTGTTGATTGCTTCGTACGATCATATAGAGTGCCATCACGATGATGAAGACGGACACGACACCGCCCGTGACACCCAGAAAGATCTTACGCGTGAGTGCGTCCATACCGTCACCGAAGGTGGTGAGCATGGTGGATTCAAGTGTTAACATCGACACGCACGCGGATGCCAGACTGATGATCTTGGACGCGGAGTACACGGGGCTGCCCAGTTTACGGTAGCGGACGACGTTGACGATCGCCATCGCAAGAGAGCCGAAGGTATATGCCGCCAACGCGATGGTGGTGATCTCGTGATGGTGGAAGGTGCGGTTCCAATACACCATAAAAAAGATGATGAGGGTGAGTGCTAAATTCATCACGAGAAAGGTGATGCCGCAGGCACGGTATTTGCGCAGTTCTTCGCGCATCCGCTCCCCTGCTTTATGGCGGCGGGTATGACGCGCCAAAAAGAAGCGCATCACCGCCAACGCGGTGTAATATCCTGCCAACGAGTAAAACCAGAATGTATGATGCCACAAGCCCATCCCCAGTTGCAGCAGTGCGTAGGCGACGTTCCACGCAAGCGTACCGTACAGCGACACGTTTACCCGCAGGCGGGTATCGGTCTTCCAGAGGTTCCAGTAGCGGTTTTCCGCTTTAAACGTTTTGAAAAACCCGATCAGATGCGGGATCTTAAAGCACCACACGGTCAAGGTATAAAATGCCAATACGTATGAAAGAACGGCAACGACCGAGTCGGTTTGCAAACGTATCATCGAATAGACCAAAAATGCGGTGGCGATGGGTACTAACAGGATCATCACGGCAAGATGCGGAAACAGCAGGGCTTTGCCGAGTTTTTTCCAGTCCATATCAAGACCTCCGTATCCGAACGGTGAAGGTGGTGCCGACACCGACGGCGCTTTCCACGCTGATCTCGCCGTGCAGAATATCCACCACCCGTTTTACGAGAGCAAGACCGAGTCCGTTTCCCTGCACCGAGTGGGAGGTATCGCCCTGATAGAATTTTTCGAAGATGTGGGCGCCGACCTGCGCGGTCATACCGATACCCGTGTCGGACACCTTTACGATCGCGTGGCGGTCGGTGGCGGTCAGGCTGACGCTTACCGTTCCGCCGCTTTTGGTGAATTTAAAGGCATTGGAAAAGAGGTTGTTCCACACGAGGCTTAACAGTTCCGCGTCGGCTTTTACCTTGACGTCTTCGGCGATATCGGTATCGATCTCGATCTGTGCGTTTTCCCAGACGGTTTCGAATTGTAACAGACATTCGCAGAGTTGTTCGCCGAGATCGAATTCGGTGGTTTTGGGATAGATCTGTTGGTTTTCAAGGCGGTTCAGTTGTAAGATGTTGGTCATCATCTGCGCCATACGACGGGAACCGTCGGTGACACCTTTGGCATATTCGATCCGTTTGTCGTCGGGCAGGTTGTCCGCCTGTAACAGCGTACCGTAGTTCTGCATCACGGCGAGGGGGGTCTTCATTTCGTGGGACACGTTGGCGATGAAATCGGTGCGCAAGGTTTCCACGCCCGACAGTTCTTCCGCCATTTTATTGAAGCAGTCGATGACCTGCTGAAACGCATCGTCGGTACCGAATTTGCTCTGCGGTTTTACTCTTACGGAAAAATCGCCTTGTATAATTTTTTCTGCCGCATCGGTGATGCGCTTGACCGGACGTTCGACCGTGAGTTTACGACGGATTGAATCAATTACCGTAAATATAAGACTTAAGAGCGCAACGTTCCAGAAGGTGAGTTTGGCGGCGGTTGCGATGTTTTGGTTGGTAAGGGTGATGCCCAGCGTTTCGCGGAGTGTTGATACGAACAACATCGTGCAGCAGGTAATGACAAAGGCTACAAGCAAAAAGAATACAAAATAATGATTGAGCCATTTGAGTACGGTTTTGATCTTCACTTGATCACCGCCTTATAGCCGAGACCGTGGACCGTCTTAATTTCAAAATCCTCGCAGTCAGAGAGTTTCTGACGCAACTTTGTCATATAGACATCAACCGCTCTCGGCGCGGTTTCGGTATCCGCGTCCCAGAACTCGTCCATCAGTTGGGTTCTGGTGAAGGTCTTCTTGGGGTAGGACAGCAGTTTATACAGGATGCTGAATTCGCGGTTGGTGAGCGATATTTCTTCATCACCCAAATAAGCCGTATGCTCGTCGGCATCCATTCGGAAATTGCCGATTTCCAGTTTACGGCTGGACGCGATCTTGGCGCGGCGGAGAAGCGCGCCGATACGCAAAAACAGTTCGTCGAGGTCGATGGGTTTGACCATATAATCGTCCACACCGATACGAAACCCCCGTTGTTTGGAGGCGATATCGTCGCGGGCGGTCATAAAGAGAATGGGAATGTCCTCGTTCAGTTCCCGCACGTTTTTGGCAAATTCAAAGCCGTCGATGTCGGGCATCATAATGTCGGACACGATCAGGTCAAACAGATTCTCGTAAAGCGCGTCGTAGCCTTCGGTTGCGTTCAGGCAACCGATCGCCTCGTATCCGCTGTGGTTTAAAAACGAGCAGACCGTCTTGTTCAGTTCCTTGTCGTCTTCGACGACCAATATTTTAAACATGGTGTCACCTCCGCCTTTATTATACAGTATAACACCCAAATGTTAAAGTTTTGTTTATAAAAATGAGGTGTGGGTATTCCCACACCTCATTTTTCGTGAATTCAGGAATTTTTTGCCGCGTCGATGCGCTCGGTTGCGGCGGCGGTTCTTGTCTTTGCGGCGGCGATCTGTTCGTCGCGTTGTGCCTGCATCATCGCTTTGCGCTTTTGGGGGTTACCCATTGCTTTGGCTTCTTCCCACTGCGCTTTCGATTCGGCTTTTGCGGCTTCAAAATTCGCTTTGTCAACTTCGTGCTGAGCCTTTGCGGAGTCTTTCATGTCCTGAAAAGCTTTTTTCAAAAAGTTTGCCATTGTTATTCTCCTTTATTCATAATATTATCGCTGAGGGTGATGATCTCGTCGGCATATTTTTTGCGGCGGGAACCGAGAATCCCTTTGTAGATGGGATAGTTTACGATTGCCATCAGCATACCTACGATACCGATGATAATGCCGTACAGCATCGGGTTTTGGATACCGACCGTTTCGGCGATGTCGGTCATCACAAGACTCATACCGCTGCCCATCACGACGGCACCGATACTGCCGAAGATGTAAGCGAAGACGTTGGCGGGACGTTTGACTTTGGTGTCCAGTGCCTTGAGTTGGTCGAGGGCGGTGTGTTCTTTTTCGGTGTACTGAGTGCGGATCTTTTGGACGAGGAATTCCTGATCGGTTTTGTTCATAATGATTTCTCCTTTCGTGTCACCTTACAAGCGCAGTATAACCCGTCAATGTTTTGGAGTTGTTTTTGAAATGTTTATGTTTTATTAAAATTGAAAAACCGAATGAACTTTCGTCCATTCGGTTCGGTGTCAATCATTTACCCAATGTTTTTCGGAATGCGCCGGGCGGCATACCGGCATGTTTTTTGAAAAACGCGTTGAAATAGTATTCGTTTTCAAAATGCATCATACTGCTGATCTGTTTGAGCGTCAGTGTTGGGTCGGCGAGCAGTTTCTCGATCCTGTCGACCCGTTTATACATAATGTACTCGCCGGGGGTGACGCCCTCAAATCTCTGGAAGATCCGCGTGAGTTGTTTGGTGCTCAAATAGCAATACCGCGCTACGTCGGCGACGGTCGGCGCCGTTTGGATATTGTCCTCGATATATTGTTTGGCGATCGAGATCATCGCGTTGTCGTCCTGTTTCAGGGTGCCTGCCTTTTCCTTTGCGCCCGACAGGCGGAATGCCAGAACGATGGTTTCCAAAACGTTGTTTTCGATCAAGGTCGCGGAGATCTCCCGTTCCAGTCGCGTTTCGTTCTGTATGAACGCAACGTTTTCCTGCATCCGTTCGGAGATGGTGCCGAAAAAACAGGGGCTCTGTTCGGCGGTCTGTTTTTGAAAGGTGACCGAGTATTTGTGGGTATTCGGTTCGCACGAAACGGCTATGTGCGAAACGTTGGGATAGATGAGTAGAAATTGTCCGCTTTTGATGGTATACGTGACACCTGCAACTTCGTATATCTGGCATCCTTCGGTCACCAGATGCATCTCAAACCCCGTATGGGAATGACATTTTTTTATAATATCCCGCCCGTCGCGGTCGAGCGCCAGTTCCTTGTAGTAGCATTTTTGTATGCCGAACTCATACAGACTGCTCTGCTTATCCTTCTCGGATTGCCTGTAAAGAATTTTCATCCCGTCACCCCGATCCAAGAACATTGTACCAACGATGGAACGTATGTGCAACAGGTATGTCCCAAAATTATAAAAATGTGTCTCTGTTTTATATTGAGTGCGACCGTTCTGTCAATTACAATAGATACAATATATGAAAAAATGGAGAGATACTATGGAAATACTAACCACGATGATCACCCCATACCAAGCGGACGGCAGTATCGACTATGCCACCGCCGAGCGGTACGTGGAGTGGTATTATGAAAGCGGGATCGACGGCATCTTTGCGGTATGCCAGTCCAGCGAGATCTTTTTCCTTTCGTTAGAAGAACGGGTGGAGTTGAACCGTCGGGTGTATCGCCGCGCAAAAGAACTGGACCCGAACTTTTTGGTGGTTTCTTCGGGACACGTTTCGGACACGTTGGAGGAACAGGCAAAGGAATTAAATGCCATCTACGCGTCCGGTACGGATGCGCTGATCCTCATCACCAACCGTCTGGATATCCACAATGAGGGGGACGACGTGTTTATCGCCAATGCCGAGCGGTTGCTCGCGCAGTTGCCGCCCGATGCGAAACTCGGTCTTTACGAATGTCCGTATCCGTACAAGCGTCTGGTTACTCCGAAAATTCTCGATTGGTGTCTGTCGACGGGGCGGTTCTATTATATGAAAGATACCTGTTGCGACGCGGCGGTCATCGCCGAACGGGCAAAGCAACTGAAAGGCAGTCATTTCAAACTGCTCAATGCCAACTGCCAGACGTTGCTTGAAACGATGCGCAATGGTGCCGACGGGTATTGCGGTATTATGTGTAACTATCACCCGAAACTGTACGCGTGGCTTGCTAAGAACGTTGACAGCGATACCGCCGACACGGTACAATCGGTGATCGGCACGTTCGGGTTTACCGAGGTGGGGCTCCCCTATCCGTTGACCGCCAAATATCATATGAACCTTTGCGGAATCGAAACCGAAAATCTGGCGCGAAACCGCCGTTCGGAAGAGTTGACCGATTACGCGAAGAGTTGTATGCGGCAGATGAAACATGCCACCGATCAACTGGAAAAACAACTGGGGATCTGATGATACGAATAACAAGACCCGCGAGGACATCTCGCGGGTCTTGTGTTATAAACCGAGTTGGTTGAGCATATTCACGACGGTGCCGCGTTTTTCGGCACTGATGTTTTTGACGATTCGGATCTCTTGCAAACCTCTGCTGAAGGCACGGGTTCTGAACAGGCGATGCCATCGGCGGAGTTGGAATACGGGGGTCATCCATTTTTTACCGCGCAGTTGCGGGTACAGGAGTGCCAATTTTTCGTAGGATAAGAACACCCGCTTGAAGCAGTAACTGATCATACCGGTGTGGTTTTCTTTGTTGGTGGCATGTTTTTGGGCCAGGGTGCCGTAGACACCGCCGTCGAGCAGGAACCGCTCGCAATCTCTCGAGAGGTCGGTGTGTGTGCCGTCCTCGATCCACACGTTCAATAACCGCAGCATGGTATCGTAAAACGTTTCGATACCGCAATCTTTCAGCATCGTGCGCAGGGCGGTGTCGTCGTACGGCAGTTTGTGCCGTAAAATATACAGGTCGAGCAACGGTTTAAGACCGCATCCGCCTTCTGCGAAGTGGCGCACCATATGCGCGACCAGATAAAACATGGTGAATTCGTTGGTCAATTCACAGCGGTAGGAACCGTCGACAGGGGTAGCGAATTCCCACACCCGTTCCAACAGTTTGTCCAGATTGGGGGTACATTCAAAGATGTTGAAATGCAGTTCGAGGTGGACACCGCTTTTAGAAAATAGAGAAACGTTATGGTAGTGGGGACGGCGGTCGGTGGTATAGCCGTAGGTATCGACCAGTACGTCGATGGCGCGGTCAAGGTCTTTTTTGTGTACCAACACGTCAAGGTCGCAACTGGTACGCATCCAGGCTTCGGCGTACAGGTTGCGGATAACGGCACCCTTGAGCGGTATATACGGGATCTGCGCTTTTTCGAATGCCGCGCAGATGCAGGACAGGTCGTACTCGCTGATCTCGTACCGAAAAAGCGCTTTGTTCACCTCACTTGAAAACCGATCGTGCCAATCGCTTGTCAGCAAACCGCGGCGGTCGAGTGCCATACCGACCAGATGGGCGATGTCGTGACGCACGGAAAGGTCGTACAGGTCGTGGAGGTTTTTCTCGGTCAAGGGGTCGCAAGGTGTGGCGGATAACGTGGTGGGCATCGCCTCTTCGGCGAGCCACATCATCATATGATCCAGTAACCGTTTCATAGTCAGCCGTCTTTTCTCCACACCATCTTGTCGACGACACCGGTGTAGGATTGAATGATCTTGACCACTTTGGTGGACACATTTTCTTCGATATAATCGGGGACGGGAATGCCGTAGTCACCGTTTTGGTTTAAGGTGACGGCGGTTTCGACCGCTTGCAGTAACCCTTTTTGGTCGATGCCCGACAGGATGAAGCAGGCTTTATCGAGCGCTTCGGGACGTTCGGTGGAGGTGCGAATGCACACCGCGGGGAACGGGTGACCGACCGAGGTGAAGAAACTGGATTCTTCGGGGAGGGTACCGCTGTCAGACACCACCGCAAACGCGTTCATTTGCAGACAGTTGTAGTCGTGGAAACCGAGCGGTTCGTGGCGAATGACCCGTTTATCCAATTCGAAGCCGCTCTGTTCAAGACGGTTGCGGCTACGGGGGTGGCAGGAATACAGGATAGGCATATCGTACCGCTCTGCCAACGCGTTGATGGCACCGAACAGACTGTTGAAGTTCTTTTCGGTATCGATGTTTTCTTCGCGGTGGGCGGATAACAGGATGTATTTGCCTTTTTCAAGACCGAGCCGCGCGTGGATGTCGCTCGCCATGATCTCGTCGAGGTTGTTGTGCAACACTTCCGCCATCGGGGAACCGGTGACGTAGGTGCGTTCTTTCGGAAGACCGCAGTCGGCGAGGTAGCGGCGGGCGTGTTCGGAGTATGCGAGGTTGACGTCCGAAATGATGTCCACGATACGGCGGTTGGTTTCTTCGGGCAGACATTCGTCTTTGCAACGGTTACCCGCTTCCATATGGAAGATCGGGATGTGCAGACGTTTCGCACCGATGACCGACAGGCAGGAGTTGGTATCGCCGAGGACCAGAACGGCATCGGGTTTGATCTCGGTCATCAGTTTATACGATTTGGCAATGATGTTGCCGCAGGTTTCGCCGAGGTCGTTACCGACTGCGTCGAGGTACACGTCTGGTTGGTCGAGTTTTAAGTCTTTGAAGAAGATACCGTTCAAGGTATAGTCGTAGTTCTGACCGGTATGTGCGAGAATGGTATCGAAATACTGACGGCATTTCTGAATGACCGCCGCCAGACGAATGATCTCGGGGCGGGTGCCGACGATGATGAGCAGTTTCAGTTTACCGTTGTTCTTGAATGTTGCCATCTTATTCAACCTCCAGAAAGAAAGTGTCGGGGTGTTGCGGGTCAAACCGCTCGTTTGCCCACATCACGGTGACAAGGTCGTCCGTATCGGACAGGTTAATGATGTTATGGGTATAGCCGGGGAGCATATGGACCGCTTCGATGCACTCTCCGCTGACTTCGAAGTTCAGCACCTCGTCGGTACCGACTTTGCGTTGTTGGATGAGGCCGTGACCACTGACCACAATAAAAAATTCCCATTTGGTGTGGTGCCAGTGTTGACCTTTGGTGATGCCGGGTTTGGAGATGTTGACCGACACCTGTCCGCAGTTTTCGGTGCGCAGAAGTTCGGTGAACGAGCCGCGCGGGTCGACGTTCATTTTGAGGGGGAACGCGACCTTTTCTTTGGGAAGATAGGACAGGTAGGTACTGTACAATTTTTTGGCGAACGAGTCGTTCGGGATGTCGGGAATGGTCAGCGTGGTCGGTTGTGCGCGGAATTGTTCGAGCAGATCCACGATCTCGCCGAGTGTGACGTGATGGGTGGTGGGGACGGCGCAATAGGTGCCGTTTTCTTGGAGGACGGTGTTGATCCCGTCAAACTCGCAACGGTGTTCGCGTCCTTCGAGTGCGGCGATCATTTCCGCGATCAGATCGTCGATATACAACAGTTCGAGTTGTACCGACGGGTCGTTGACGGTGATCGGAAGGTCGTTGGCGAGGTTATGGCAAAACGTGGCGACCGCGCTGTTATAGTTGGGACGGCACCATTTGCCGAACAGGTTGGGGAAGCGGTAGACGAGCACCTTGGCGCCGCTTTCGCGACCGTAGGCGAACATCAGGTCTTCCCCCGCTTTTTTACTGCGACCGTAGTCACCGTCGTAACGACCGATACAGGTCGCCTGAATGGACGACGAGATCATCACGGGGCAGGTGTTACGGTGTTGTTTGAGCAGGGAAAGGAGGGTGTCGGTGAAGCCGCAGTTGCCTTTCATAAATTCGTCGGGGTTCTGCGGACGGTTGACACCCGCGAGGTGAAACACAAAATCACAGTCGCGGCAACCGTCGTCCAGTACCGACGGGTCGGTATCGAGGTCGTACAGATACAACGTATCGATCGAAAGGGACGGGTGGGTCTTGTCTTTGCCGTCACGGATGTTTTGAAGTGCTTCCACCAGGTTTTTGCCGACGAAACCTTTGGCGCCGGTGATGAGAATGTTCATAGTCCTCTGTCCTTTTTATTTGGTTTCTTTGGCGAGTTCTTCCTGAATATACGCGAGAGACGCGATCTTCGCTTTGGTTTCCTCCACCGTGAGCAGTTGGGTGTTGCTGGAGTTGAATTCGGTGAGGGGGTTACGTTCAGCATCGCCCTGCGACACGTATTTATCGTAGTTCAAGCCGCGTTTGTCCGACGGGACGCGGTAGAAGTTACCCATATCCACGGCGTTGGCGCATTCTTCGTTGGTGAGTAAGGTTTCGTACATTTTTTCGCCGTGCCGAATACCGATGACTTTGATGTTGTTCACGTCGCCGCCAAACAGTTCGCAGACCGCTTTCGCCTGCGTTTCAATGGTGCAGGCGGGGGCTTTCTGTACTAAAATGTCACCGCTGACACCGTGTTCGAACGCGAACAGGACGAGATCCACCGCTTCGTCGAGCGACATAATGAAGCGGGTCATCGAACCGTCGGTAATGGTGATGGGGTTGCCGCTGCGGATCTGGTCGATCCAGAGCGGAATGACCGAGCCGCGCGAACACATCACGTTGCCGTAACGGGTGCAGCAGATCTTGGTTTTGTTCGGGTCGACCGTACGGGATTTGGCGACGATGACCTTTTCCATCATCGCCTTAGAAGTACCCATCGCGTTGACGGGGTATGCCGCTTTGTCGGTGGACAGGCAGACGACGTTTTTGACACCTGCTTCGATGGCGGCGGTCAGCACGTTTTCGGTGCCGATGACGTTGGTCTTGACCGCTTCGATGGGGAAGAATTCGCAGGAGGGGACCTGTTTGAGTGCCGCCGCGTGGAAGATATAGTCCACCCCGTGCATTGCGTTGCGGACCGAGTCAATGTCGCGCACGTCACCGATGTAGAATTTGATCTTGTCGGCGACTTCGGGCATTTTCACCTGAAATTCGTGGCGCATATCGTCCTGTTTCTTTTCGTCGCGCGAGAAGATGCGGATCTCGCCGATATCGGTTCTTAAGAAACGGTTTAACACGGCGTTACCGAACGAACCGGTACCACCGGTGATGAGCAGGGTTTTGTTAGTAAACAGTGACATAGCGATTCTCCTTATTTACACTTTTTCTTTTAAAAGTTTGTTTATCGTGATCGGTTCTGCGATACAGTACAATCCCACGGCAACCGTCGTGGCAAGCGGAACACCGATCCACGAATCCAGCGTCTGTACGAAAATCCACGATAAGGCGATTTTCAGTACGGCACCGATGCCGAAGCAGATGAGTTGTGTTTTCAATTTACCCAGTCCGTTGGTGATGCTGGAAAGCACACTGTTAAAGCACATCAAGCCGCCTTCAATTGCAAACACCGCCGCAAACGCGACCGAGGTTTGGATCGCTTCGTCGCCGAGCCAGAGGTTGACGCCGAGTTGTAAGAACGGGATGATCAAAAATTCACCCACCGTGGCAATGCCCGCAAACAGGCACAGTTTTTTGTACAATGAGCGGATCCAACGGTAGTCCTTTTCCGCAAAGGCTTTGGTAACCGCCGACCAGATGGGGGTCAGTGTCAGTGAAAACACCATACTGCCGAGTGAGAACAGTTTGTAGTATATCTGGTAGTCCACCACCGCGTCGGGGGAATACAGGGCGGTGATGAGATAGTCGTTGGTACTCATAATGAGCATATAGAAGACCTGAACCAACAAGAACACACCGCCGAGCGATAAGATCCCTTTCGCGTGTGTTTTACCGAAAAAGCGGGGTGACGGGCGGATGTCGCGCATACTTTTCTTCGCGAATACGACGACCGTTGCGACCAGTAACGGAAGCAAGACGGCAACCGCGTGGACGATCGCCATCACGATCATATTACGGTCGTTCGAGCCGGAGGGAATGATCATGACGCACAGAACGGTCAATATAGAGGTGATCAGGTTCAGGAAGTTGTTGATAGACGATTTCTGTATTGCGTACAGAACGGAAGAGATCAGTTTAAAGAAGAACTGCAACATAATGCCGAAAAACACGATCGCGACCGACAGGTACAGTGCTTTAGACGAAACGACCTGTGTTTCGATGTTGAAAACGGCGTTCCAATTGACAAACGAGAACGCGAACAGGAACACCGCCGACATCACCAGCACCAACGCGCCGATCGACAGGTAGGCGGAGGAAACGTATCGCCGTGCGTCGTCGCGGCGGTCTTCCGCAAGAGCCGACGTGAGGTGATTGCGCAGACCGTTGCCGATACCCAGATCAAAGTTTAAGATCCAGTTGAGTACCGACAGTACCGTGAACCACAGACCAAGCGCCATTTCGTCGTGGAAAAAGCGCAGGTAGGCGGGCATGGTAAAGAGGGATACGCATAAACTGAGTCCTTTTACCAGAAACGCGCCGATCGTGTGGCGAAGAACGATCTTGTTGTTCTGGGACATATGTTTGTACTTTTCAATCCATCGTTTCATAGTTATTGATCCTCAATCAATCTGCAAAAAGAAGCAAAGAACGCGGTATCCAATTGTTGAATGACCCGTTTCCCGTCGTAGTCGTCGGCGAGGTCGATCGCTTGGATCGCTTTGGCAACACCTTCGGGGGTGTTTTCGTCGTAGTAGAACAGATCGTTGCCGACCTGCGACGTTTCGATTGCGGGAAGGCGCACCGTTACCACCCGCAGACCGTTTGCCATATATGCCAGGATCTTGGACGGGAAGGAGGTGGCGTTAAAGGCGGCATCCGGTTGTTGGGTGCTGAGGCCGATCTGACAACCGCCGAGAAAATTCAAGTAGTCGTCGCCCGACAAACATCCGTCGTAGGTGACGGTACACCCGCAACGGGAGGAAACGTCGGCGATGAGGTCTTTCATCTGTTGAACCTCCGAGTCGGTTCCGAAACCTAAAATATGTATATGGAACCGATC
The DNA here is from genome assembly GCA_964433065.1 of uncultured Eubacteriales bacterium. GTDB lineage: Bacteria > Bacillota > Clostridia > Oscillospirales > Acutalibacteraceae > RGIG3009. Next base: position 35,229 of record CAYSPZ010000001.1, read on the forward strand.
GGGCAGAAAGAGTGCCGCTTGCACCGCCGTGCCGCCGCCTTTTCGCGGGTCGAGCGTACCGGCATACACACAATGCGTTTTGCCTTGTGCGGTGTCAATAAGAGGATGGACAACGGTTCGGTCATCGACCGTATGGTAGGTACCGTGCAATACGGTATAGGGTAAACGGCGGGTATTGATCAGTCGGTTGAGCATTTCACTTTGAAATACGTACCGATCGGCGAGTTGAAAGAACTCCAGTTCACGCTTTTTGATCCGCTCGTTTTCCGCTACGTCTCCGTAGATCTCACAGACCTGTAAGATCAAGTTGATATTGCGCTTTTTCAATACCGTTTTGACCGCATCCATAAACGAAAGCGAGTGATACACGAGAAGGGTGTCACCGTCATCGACCTGCTCCAGCAACGCACGTATCAAGCGGCGATGTTGGTGCCGTTTCCGTAAAAAACGGGATATCAGTTGCCAACATTTCGGACAGCGCTCGGTGGGTAACAGAATGGCTCTCACCGTTTCGCCGAGAGTGAGTTCCTGATACGGTAACGTTTGTCTGGACAGCGCGGGAGAAAGAACGACCGTTTCCCGTTTTGCGCGTTTCAGGCAATCGATGACGTATTCCATCACGGTGGTGCCGGCAGGAGAGGTACAGCGTCCGCCGTTCGCCACGTCGTAGTGGGCAAGATACACAATTTTACTCATAAAACGATCCCCTTATGACCAGAAGAAGCGGTATTCGTTGATACCGGCGCCGGGGGTGAGTACGATGTACTGCGCACAAAGCAGACCCACGATCAAACCATAAACGATCACCGTGTCGCGTTTTTTGAATGCCGCGTGGATGGACGGTGAGATCACCGCGTAGAACGGCAACATAAAGTAGTAACTGATGCGGAAAAAGACCGGCAGGTTCTGGCACATAATGGTGATCATCATCGCGAGACACGCGACGTTGAACACCCGATCAAACGTATCTTTTTGGTCAAAGCGGTCTTTCGCATAGCACATTGCCACAACCACAAATGCGAAAAAGAACAGGTACAGGTAGAACGTACCGCCGCCCGAATACGACGTGAACTGGTCGGCGGCGGTGTATCCTTCGAACCGATCTTCTTGAAAGAACGCATTTGCCCCCCACGACACCAGACGGTGGTTGAGTGCCAGATCGATCACCGCAAAGGACAGACAAACCGCGCCGCTCACGATCGGTCGGCTCCATCGATAGAACGGCCACGCGAGCAGGAAGGTGATCGCACTCGCATGGAACAACGATGCCGCGACGGTGAGTAACAAAAACCACAGCGTTTGTCCTTTTTGGAGTTTGACAAACCCGATCCAACACAAGGACAGCGCGATCGCTTGACGAAGACCCGTCAGGGTGAAGGCATACATACGGAAGGTGACAAACAAAATATACAGCACCAACATGTTGCCGGATTGGTGGTAGGCAAAATAAGAAAAAGAGATCGCCACGATGGCACCGACCGTGACCAGCAATAACTGCGGGTCGGGAGAAATGTAGGTGAGGACTTTTCCGAACATCGAAAAGGTGGGGTCGCGTCCTTCTTTCCATTCTAAGATCTCCGCAAACGACAGTTTGGACAAATATTCATAGGTTTCGGCATAACCGGGAAGGTCGATACCGACGGTGGTATCCCGCAATGCCGCAAATATAAACAAGATAAGACCCATCACGAAAACTTTCCGCTTTTTGTGGTTGGCGGCATTTTCGGACAGGCGCGGTTGACCGAAGGCGAGTTCGGTCACGACAAGTGAGATGAGCAGTAACAGGTGCATAGTGTGTTCCTTCTTAACGATGGAGTTTACGGTAAAGGGCTTCGTAGTCCCGGTACATACGGCTTTCGCAGTATTGTTGTTGCGCGGCAACGGCGATCTTCTCTGCGTCAAACGCGGTGTTCAGGAAGGTGTCGATACACGCTTGTAGCCCGTCGAGATCGCCGTACGGTACGAATCGGGTACAGTCGGTAAGGGCGATGCTTTCGGGACCGCCCGCGCAAAAACCGACCACGGGAGTGCCGCAACAAAGGCTTTCGGCGACCGGCATACTGAACGTTTCGCGTTTGCTGAGAATGACCGTCAGGTCTGCCGCCGAATACCACTCGGCAAGTTCATCCTGCGTTTTGGTTTTACCGAGCAGCAGGACGTTGTCGGGCAGTTCGCCGACCACCGAACGGTTGGCGGCGACCACGAATTTGATTGGCTGATCCTTCATTCGTTCGGCGAGTCTGAGCAGGTCTTTGCCGCCTTTTTCGTTGTCGTTGACCGTATCGAACAAGGCGGTGGCAAAAAAGACGATCTTCTCGTCGTTATCGGACGGGATCGGGGGATGTTCGCGGCGGTAGAATACCGACGTATCCACTCCGTTTAACACCGAGCAGTGGGAGAACCGCGATAACATCGGGGATTGTTCGGCGCGGCTTTGCAGCCACGGAGAAACCGCGACTACCGCGAATTGATCGGGATCAAACCCGTCGTAACACGCTTTCTGACTGCGCCACGTATGGGCAGTACCGTCAAAAAACATCGATTGGGTGGCAGCCCTTGCCACCGCGCAATGTCCGCAACCCGTTTTCCATTTTTCACAGTCGTGCGCGTGGGCGCAACCGCCCGTGTACGGGAATTCTGCGTGAAGGGTCAGTGCGGTCGGGATCTTGTGGGCGGACAGGTGCCGCAACAGACGGTAGACGTTGATGTTGTTGCCATTGATACAGTGCAGATGAACCACGTCGGGTCGTTCGCGTTTAAGGAGCGACAACAAACGGGAGGTCTGTACGAACGCGCCGTCAAACTGCCGCGCAAAAGCGCGGCGGTAGATGGCGGATAATTTCGATAAGATGGGGTTGGAAATGCTGTAAACGTTTCTGTCGGTGCCGCGTTGATGGCGCACCGCGCAGACCGCAACCGATTCGTGACCGTTTTGTTGCAGTTGTTCGTGGAGAACTTTAACGATCTTTCCCGTACTACCTTCGCCGTATACGCTGTTAATCTGACAGATCTTCATTTCATCACTTCATCGTATAAGATTTCACGCATCGTTTCGGCATTACATACCGTATTGTGATTGCGTGATGCGGTTGCTAAAGCGTTTTGAATATACCGTTGTTGCAAAGGTTCATCGTTTATCAGTTGTGATAACCGTTCGTGCAGGGTATCGGGATCGGTGATCACACAGGCACAGTCGTGCCGTTTTAAGTACTCGACACAGGCAAGGGGTTCGGGCGCGTACACCACGAAACATCTGCCGCTTGCCAGCGAATCACCGATCTTGGCGGTGAATGCCGTGCGCAATTTTTCGTACACGGTCGGGTCGAACGATTCGGTGTGGAGAAGAAAATCACTGTTTTCGATCACCCGTACCACCTGCTCGTACGGCACCCTGCTGTGGAAGCGGATACCTGCCTCCATATTCAGTTCGTTGGTTGTGGTATCATCGGCACCGCCGTAAACGTCCAGCGCATAGTCAGACGAAATGGATTGCAGTGCTCTGGCGATCTCGATGAGGGAACGATGCCGTTTTAAGCCGAGATTGCCCGCGTAGGAGAAGATCGGCGGATCGTTTAACGGTCGCGGTGACGGTTTGACCGTGGTTGACTGGTAGATAACGGTACCGCGTTTGCCGAACGCCGTTTCGTATAATTGGTTGAGTGCGTCGTTTAAATAGATCTCGTGCGAACTGTACGCCATCAGTTTTCGGAATGCGCGGTTACTTTCGGCGCGGTACAGTCTGTATAGCAGACCGTCGCCTTTTTGAGGACGGTCAAAGTAATAACTTTCGGTATTGTAAATGACAAGCGGCAACCGCCGTTTTTTGGCGATACGCAAGGCGATATTCGGAATAAAGGACGAGCCGCCGACCATCACGAGAACGATCTCGGGTGCGAAATCGTCGATCCAGCGGTCGAAGTCTTTCCCCCACCACCGCCGCGCGTTCCATACGGTATCGCGGATCAAGCGTTTTAAAGGGGATCGGGCACCTTTTCCCGCCGCCGAATCGGGTGCTGCGGACTCGGTGACTGCCGTCACCGTTTCGCCGTACCGTTTACCGGTCACAAACGAGCGCATGGCTTGTTTGTCGGTGACGCGGTAGTAGCGGCGGCAAACGGGGAAATCGGGCGTTTCGTTTGCCACGAAAAACTGCGCCAGACAGTCGGGGTCCCATTCGCTGAAATATTGGCTCAGTACCTTGCCGTTGTTGGTGTTGCCGTATGAAAATGCATTCATACTGATCACCAGTACGCGCGGAAAGTTGCCTTTGTTCATAAATAAACTCCTTAAACGGTCAAGCCGTAGATGAACGGAACCGTTGTAATAATGGTCAAATAGGACAGGATATCAAACCAGATGGAGTATTTGAAATAGTCGTTGAACTGGTAGCCGACCGACATCGACATACCGAGCGTAGAACTCGCGAGCGGGCAACTGAGTGCAACACCCGACGCGATGGTGATACCGAGCGCGAAGGAATACGCGTTCAGACCCATCGACGGTGCGATTGCGAGGACGATGGGTAACACGATGAGGATCGCGGTGGAGTTGGACATAAATTCGCTGGTGAACTGTACGAAGAACACCAGAATACAGAACAGGACGAACGGGCTGACCGAGTCACCCACCAGTTTGGCGAACAGGTCGGCGATCAGTTCGGTGCCGCCTGCTTTTTCGAGTGCTTTGGCAAGACCAAGACAACCGGCAAGTCTGCCGACAATGTTCCAGTTGACCGAGAGGATCGCTTTCTTCTGCGAGATGCAACCGGTGATGATACACAGAAGCGCCGCAGAGGTACTGGTGATGGCGAGCGGCAACCATTCGGTGATATACAGAACCACCGTGGCGGCAAAGATGACCGCCATCACGATCATTTTGGGTTTGCTGTGGGTAAGTTCGGTGCTCGGTGCGACGAGATCGTCCGCATCGTCGTCGGGACGGTTGCCCCAGATCTTTTCACCGCGTTTGCGGCCGACAAACAGGCAGTACAGCAGACCAAAGATGACCAGGATACCGCCGACCAGCGTAAAGTCAAACGTTTTGAAGGTGCGCAGACCTGCGTCTTCAAGCAGACCTTGCGCGGTCATTTGTTGGGTGGAACCGACCAGCGTGGACGCACCGCCGATGACACAACCGTAGGCGATCGGCATAATGAGGTTCTTTGCTTTCACCGCACCGGTCGCGGCAAGACCCATAATGATGGGAATAAAGATCGCGAGTACTGCCGAGTTGGTCAAAAAGGCGGACATTGCCGCCGATACCAGATAGGTGCCGACGATCAGTTTCACTTCCGAGCCTTTGGACACCTTGACGATCCATGCGCCGATGGTTTCGGCAAGACCGGTTTCGGAGATCGCCGCGCCGATGATCATAACGCCGATGGTCAGAATGACGGTGCTGGATGCGAATTGACCGAACGCGGTCTTAAAATCGCACACACCGAAGATGACCATTACCGTGCAACCTAAGATCGCGGTGGTCGCCATCGGGAGTTTGTCCCACACGAACAACACGATACACGCGACAAATAAGATCAGTGATAATACGTCTAAACCCATAGTTAAAAACCTCTCTTTGTATAATTATTTCGATACGCGATATGCGTTATCTTGTTCTTCATTGGAACGCAGGATGCGGTCCACCTCTTCGCGCGGTAAGAATTTCCGTTTGAATTTCATTGACAGAAAATTGCGAAGCGACGGCGGAATAAGCAGTTGGTACACCACGCGCACGGCGCTTTGTTTCAGGTACGTTTTGCGGTCGCACAGACCGTGTTGCAACATATAGCGGCGCAAAGCGGCGCCCGCTTTGAAATACGTCCAGCCGCCGTGGCGACGGGCCTGGTTTCTGCCGATCCGCACATACACTAAATATTCGGGGATATTGCGGAAGGTGCAACCCGCTTCGATCATCCGCGTCCACAGGTAATAGTCCTCGTGGTAGTGCAGGTGTTGGTAGTTGCCCGCTTTGAGTACCGCGTCGCGGCGGAACAGGACGGTCACGTGGCTCATCGGGCTGCGGCGCGGCAAAAACCGGGCAATCTCCTCGTGGGTGAGTTTCCGTTTCGCGGAAGAGACTTGTCCGCTTTGCAGATCGTCGCAAAAACCGAGCGTCCAACCGCCGATCACGTCGGCGGGTTGTTGTTTGTACGCTTCGATCTGTTTATAGAACCGACCGGGGGCGGAAATGTCGTCGCTGTCCATTCGCAGGATCAGGTCGTACCGACATTCTTCCACCGCTAATTTTAAGGCTTGTCCCAGTCCGCCGTTTCGTTCCAGTTGACGGACGGTAAAGTTGCCGTATTGTGCGGCATAACGGTCGATGATCTGTTGCAGTTCACTGCCGATCGGACCGTCGATCACCAGAAAGATCTCGTCCGCAGGCAGCGACTGGGTACAGATGCTTTCGAGCGCCTGTTCCAACTGTTCCGGTCGGTCGTTCTTGTAGACCGACATTGCCACCGAAAATTGGTATTGTTTGTCTGACATCATTGCAAACTCCTATCTCTTGCGTTTTTCCATTCCTTTTTTATTCTTCATAACGCATTGAATGGAGTAGGTAACGTACGGCAGGGGATCGGACAACGAGAAAACGATATCCTTGATTCCCTTACGACCGGTGGTGGAGGGTTCTTTGCGGAACCTGTCTTTCGATTTTGCCCACCACATAAACCCTGCCTGCGAGTGGGATACCCGCATACCGTAGTTGAGTTGTTCGGGAGCGGGGGTGACGATCACGCCGTAGGCAAGTTCCAGTAATTGACGGACGATGGGCAAACCCGCCAGTACGCTGACTTTGAAACTGGCGGAAATTCTTCCGTTGATCTCCATCACTTTCGGGATCTTATCGTGTTCGTTTTCGATGAAGCACACCGACGCGTAGCCGCGCCAGCCCATCATCTGTAACAACAGTTCGGATTGTTTGGCAACGTCGGGCATATCGACGCTTTCAAACAGACTGTTGGTGCCGATGCCGAGCGGATACGGGCGGGTGGATTTGGAGATCATCGAGGATACGGCATTGCCGTTGTCGTCGATGACGGTATAGGATACGCGGTGTACTTCCGCTTCTTCGACAAATTCCTGAATGACGTATTCTTCGACCACCACATCGCCGCTTTCGATGAGCGCGTCGAGTTCTTCGCGGTTATGTACTTTTTTAAAGCCGACCGAACCGCGACCCTGACGGGGTTTGAGCGCGAGCGGGAAGGACACTTTTTGAAGGTATTCGTCCATCGTTTCGTCGTCCATCTTGGTGATGGGGCAACCGATGCCGTTTTCCATACAGATCTTCATGGTCAACTGCTTGTCGTGCGCTTTTTTACACGCGTCGAGCGGCGGCGCGACCACCTTGACGTAAGGGGTCAGGTCGTCGATACGACGGGCAATGATCTCGGTGGATTCTTCCAAAACAGGGAAGATGACGTCGTATTCACCCGATCTCGCGGCATCGAGAATCCATTGCTCGTAGTACGCGAGATCCTCTTGAAACCGATCGTCCAGTATCCGCTTTTTCGGGTAACGGGACGCGTATCCCACGTCCAATTTCGAGCCGTTGAGGGTGGTGACAATACATCCGAGTTTGTTCAGTTCTTTTAACAGGATCGCATTCTGGCGGCAGTATCCGTCCAGCAGCAATACTCTGATACCCTTAAAATTCATACTGTTACTCCTTTTCGTTAACGGCTTCTCAGCGGGAATACCGCTTTGTGAAGCAGATACGTACGTTTATTTTCGCCAAGGATCGCTTTAAGTACCGCATACCCCGCACGGACCATCCATCGGGGAAGATATACCACGAATTTCGCGCGACCTTGTCGTTTTTCGTCACGGATATAGTCCGCCGTGTTCATCCGCTGTGCATCTTTGATGATCCGCACATCGTTTTGTGGCGTTTCACCGCACCAGTCGACCATCGCTTTTACGGCGCCGTTGATATTTAAGATCTCATATTCTGTACCGCTGCCGATGCGGTAGGCAATGTTCGGATATTTCAGATAATACCGTTTTTGAATATCCCGTTTTACCGTGTCGGTATAGACGGGAGACAAGCGGAAGATCGTGTAGCAGTTGAGTTTTTGGCACTGCGTTTCCGCCAACACTTTGGAGGCCGCGTAATACGAGATCGGCTGCGGTTTTGTGTTCCCGTCAACCACCGACTGCGTAAACCCGTACACGTCTACCGTACTGATGAACAAGAGCGGTCGTTCATCCGCCGCTTCGAATACGTTGGCGGCACAATCCACGTTTACATGTCGGTATTCTTCCCACGTATAATCTTTTCCGTTAACGAAATGAGCCAACGCCGCCAGATGGATCACACGGCCGACCGCGTGATCGCTGATGATCTGTTTGAGCGTTTGCGTATCCGCCAGATCGACAACGTAATGCGTGTATCGTTCGTCCTCCACACAGGCATTTTGGCGGTCGATACCGATAACACGGTATCCTGCCGCCAAAATTCCTTGCACCGTTGCCGACCCGATCATACCGGAGGCACCGGTTATGAGAACGGTCTGTAAGTTGGTTTGCTCAATCATACACGAACCTCTTGTTCTTGTGTTTCGTCCGTCGTCGGTGCGCAGGCGATCAGTTCGTCCAGCATCCATTGCGGGTTTTTACGGACGATCATCGAGAAGATGCAGATCACCGTGTACCAGATCAGTTTGATGTCGTACCACACACCCATATGGTTAGGGTAGTACACTTCCAGTTCCAATCGGGTGGGCAGGACCAATCGTTCGTAGTCGTCGGTGCCTTCGATGGCATCACCGTACAGGTAATCATACAGTGCCGCAGGGCTGGTCAGACCGGGACGAACCTCTGCCGCAACGGCATATTTGCCCGCGCGCATAATGTGGACCTGATCTTTCGCCGCAGGACGGGGACCGACCACCGACATCGAACCGTCCAGTACGTTGAGCAGTTGCGGCAGTTCGTCGATCTTTAGTTTGCGGATCACCTTACCGAACGGGAAGATACGGTCCGCGTCAGCCTTGAAACTGGCTTCGCTTTTCTCGGCATCGTTTCTCGCAACCCGCATACTGCGGAATTTCCACATCGCAAATTCTTCGTTATGTAAGCCGATCCGCCGCGCTTTGAAGAAGATCGGACCGGGATCCGAAAGAAAGATACCCAGTATGGTGACGATCCAGATGGGGGACGTTACCAGAATGCCGAGCAACGCGGCAACGATATCAAAGCAGCGTTTACAGAATAAATACCCTTTTCGGTTCATTACACAATTCTCCTAAACACAGATTCAAACGCTTCCGCGTAGTAGCAACCCGCCTGTGAACCGCGATAGGCGGCAAGACCTTTCAGGGTCTCTTCACTGCGGGGGTGGGGGTACGGACGCATCACACCGCGATAGCGGGCAAGGGCGGCGATCTTCATATCGACACCGTCTTTACCGACCTCAACAAAGGTGTTGGGTTGGAATCGGTTCATCGCGTTGTTCAGGTTCCAGTCGGTAGCGGAGAGCGCTTCCATAAACCAGACCTGCTGAATGGGTCTGACCTCCGGACGACGTTGGAACAACCGCACCGCCGCACTGCACGCGAGCGACGTGTGCAGATGGTCGTTGTTGGTGTCCGCCGGATGGTGGGTGATGACCACGTCCGCCTGTGACTCAATGATGGCTTTTTCGATAAACTGAACCAGACGCAGATGCGGTTCGGCATTCATCTCAATATTTGGGAAATCACCCAGATACAGATTGCGGACACCAAGCATTTTGGTGCTTTGACGCATATCGTCGTCCAATTCCTCATTTTCGGGACGGAACGCACGGGCTTTCGCCGCCGCGCACATAATGCAAACATCGACGTTGTGTCCTTCCTTTGTCCATTTGTAGATCGACGCACCCGCGCCCAATGCCTCATCATCCGGATGAGCGACAACGATCAAATAGTTCATACCCTGACTCCCCTACTATCTCTAAAAAATATTACTCCCAGAATAAAAAAATAACTATACATTGTTTATTATAGCACCCCTTTTTGTAAAACGCAACCATTATATTTTTTGTGACCGTAAGAAGGATATTCTTGACTTTGCGCAGGAGCCATGCTTTAATTTTTTTGAAAGGATGTGGTGAAGTTGAACCTGAAAGAAGTGCTTAAATGTGCCAATCCGTATATGCCGTTATGGGAACACGTTCCGGACGGCGAACCGCGTGTGTTTGAGTATAACGGCGAAAAGCGGTTGTACGTATACGGCTCTCACGACACCAATCCGAACAACTACTGCGGCAACGATTACGTGGTATGGAGCGCACCGATCGACGATCTGACCGACTGGACCTATCACGGTGTCTGCTATGAGGTGGAAGAAACCAATCGTCTGTGTGCACCCGACGTCGTACAAAAAGGCGATACGTTTTATCTGTACGCGGCGGAAAAAGGCAACACCTTGACCACCGTTTCAAGCAGTAAATGTCCCTATGGTCCGTTTGTTGATCCTATTCCGACCAAGATCGGCGAGGACGTCGGTGTGTTGGTGGACGACGACGGAAAGGTGTACGCCTACTGGGGATACGCGATGGCGCAATGTGCCGAACTTGAAGAGGATATGGCCACCATCAAAGAAGAAACGCGTCGTGAACACATGATCGGTCACACCCGTATCGATTTTCGCCCTCACGACGAGCACGAGATCGTTGAGGACGGTTTCTTCGAGGCGGCTTCCCCGCGCAAGATCAACGGAAAATACGTGTTCATCTACTCGAAACGCGCCAGCGACCCCGATCCGAAATACGGATGTTGGGGCGGTTGCACGATGTTTTTATCCTACCATTACAGTGACCGTCCGCTGGACGGATACGTGCGCGGCGGGGACATTTCCATCAACTGCGGTGAACTGATCACCTTGCCCGACGGCAAGATCGGACAGACCTATCCCGAGGGTAACAATCACGGCGGTATGGTGGAGATCGGCGGTCAATGGTACATTTTCTACCACCGTCACACCAACGCGAAACCGTTTGCCCGTCAAGCGATGCTTGAGCCGATCGACGTGGCGATGGATGAGGACGGGCATGTGTTTATCGGCAAGATCACCTACGACGAGAACGGCAGACCGATCGCAAGTAAACCCGTTGAAATGACCTCGCAAGGACCCCATCTCAACGGCATCGACGCCCGTAAACTCATTCCTGCGGCATACACCTGCCACATCAGCGGTGATCGCCGCGCCTACGTACAGACGGTGCACGGCGATCGCTCACTCAAAGACACCCGCGTACGCGACATTCGCAACGGCACGACGATCGGATTTCGCTATCTGCAATTCGGTGATACGACGGTAAAAACGGTTACCGTATACGCGAACGCCGCTGCCGATCTGCGTATCAACGTACGGGTGGATTCTTATCAAGGCGAGATCGTGTCCGTCCTGACGATGGAAAGCGGCACAACGGAAGTGACCGCACCCGTGAGTGCCGATCTTTTCGGGAAACACGCGGTATATTTCGAATTCGTCAGTGAATCGGCAGACTGCATCGCCGATTTCTATCATTTCACTTTTGACTAACAGCGATGCCGCCCGCCTTTAACGGGCGGCATACTTGATTTTGCGACGGTGTTGTAGTATAATGAACGACAGTTTTACGGAACGGAGAGAAACAATATGTATGATGTCGTAATCATCGGTGGCGGTGTGATCGGCGGTATGGTCGCACGGGCGTTGTCCCGTTACCGTTTATCGGTGTGTATACTGGAAAAAGAAAACGACGTGGCGACCGGCGCGACCAAAGCCAATTCGGCGATCGTTCACGCGGGTTTTGACGCCAAAGAGGGCAGTCTGAAAGCGTTACTCAATGTCAGAGGCTCTCAAATGATGGCGGCGGTATGTGAGCAGTTGGGGGTCAAGTACCAACGAAACGGGTCGCTGGTCATCGGGTTTACCGACGAGGACCGCGCGACCATCGAAGACTTGTACGAACGCGGTGTAAAAAACGGTGTGAAAGGGTTGCGCGTACTTGACGCGGGGGAAACGCATCGTTTAGAACCGTCGTTGTCCGACGACGTTACTTGCGCATTACACGCGCCGACGGGTGCGATCGTCTGTCCGTACGACCTCGCGGTTGCCGCCATCGGTAACGCGATGGATAACGGGGTAACCCTTCGCCGCAATTTCCCCGTCTGCGGCATCGACAAGACCGACGACGGGTTTACGGTGCGGTCGGCAACTGACGCGGTGACCGCGCGGTTTATCGTCAACTGTGCAGGTGTGTATTCCGATGCGATCGCGGCGATGGTCGGGGATACGTCCTTTACGGTACATCCGCGAAAAGGTGAGTACCTGTTACTCGACCGCGAATGCGGTACGTTGCTCGGTCACACCATCTTCCGTACCCCGTCCAAGATGGGCAAGGGAATCCTGCTCTCCCCGACCGTCGACGGGAACCTGCTGCTCGGTCCGACGTCGGTGGATATGGAAGACAAAGACAATAAAAACACCACCGCCGAAGGGATCGCGGAGGTGATCGCCAAAGCGAAAGAAAACGTACCGTCGGTACCGGTCGGTAAAGTCATCACCTCGTTTTGCGGGTTGCGCGCGGTGGGCAGTACGGGGGATTTCATTCTGACCTCCCCCGTCGCGGGATTTGTGAATGCCGCAGGGGTGGAATCACCGGGATTGTCCGCTTCCCCCGCCATCGCGGAACACGTATTGGAACGGTTAGCCGAGCAGGGGCTTACCCTGATCGAAAAGGACGATTACCGCCCGACGCGGGTGTCCGCCCACGCGTTCCGTGACGCGACGATGGACGAGAAAAACACGATGATCCGTGAGAATCCCGCGTACGGGAAGATCGTCTGCCGTTGCGAAGGGGTGACCGAAGGCGAGATCTTAGATGCTCTCCGCCGCGAACCGAAAGCGGTGGATCTTGACGGTGTCAAGCGTCGTACCCGCGCACAGATGGGACGGTGTCAGGGCGGATTCTGCGGTCCGTATATCACCGAGTTGCTGGCAAAAGAACAAGGAATTGCGTACGAACAGGTGACCAAATTCGGCGGCGGGTCGTATATCAACGTGGGTAAGACGAAGGGTGAAGAAGTATGAAAGATCTGATCATCATCGGCGGCGGTCCTGCGGGTATGAGCGCGGCGGTCGCGGCATATGACAGCGGTATCACCGATATTCTGATTTTAGAACGGGACGAGCATTTGGGCGGTATTCTGCAACAGTGCATCCACAACGGGTTCGGGTTGCACAAGTTCGGCGAAGAGTTGACGGGACCCGAATACGCGTGGCGGTATGAACAACAGGTGCGTGAACGGAACATCGAATGTAAGTTAAACACGATGGTACTGGACGTATCCGCCGACCGCGTGGTGACCGCCACCAACAGCGAAGACGGTATTTTTCAGGTACAGGCGAAAGCCATCGTGTTGGCGATGGGGTGCCGCGAACGCGCCAAAGGGGCGCTCAACATCGCGGGTTCTCGTCCTGCGGGGATCTACAGCGCGGGTACGGCACAAAAATACGTGAATATGAAAGGGTATCTGCCGGGCAAAGACGTGGTCATTTTAGGCAGCGGCGATATCGGACTCATCATGGTGCGGCGGATGACCTTAGAGGGTGCGCGGGTTCACGCGGTATGCGAACTGATGCCCTATTCGGGCGGTCTTGCGCGAAACATTGAACAGTGCCTGAACGATTTTGATATTCCGCTGAAACTCAGCCACACGGTGGTAAAGATCCACGGAAAAGAACGGGTAACGGGTGTGACGATCGCCGAAGTGGACGAAAATCGACGTCCCAAACCCGAAACGGAAGAGTATATCCCGTGCGACACGCTGCTTCTGTCGGTGGGACTGATTCCCGAAAACGAGTTGTCCAAGTGCGCCGACGTGAAACTGTGCGCCACCACGAGCGGTGCGGTGGTCGATCAGGATCGACAGACATCGGTGGAAGGGATCTTCTCCTGCGGTAACGTGTTGCACGTACACGATCTGGTGGATTTTGTGTCGGATGAAGCGGAGATCGCGGGTAAAGCGGCGGCGGCATATATTCGCGGCGAACACCGCGAACGCGTGGCGGTGACCCTGAAACCCGACGGAAAGGTGCGGTATACCGTACCGCAGATCATCACCGAACGGGGGGACGTGACGGTGTATTTCCGCGTCAGTGACGTGTATAAGAACGTGAACGTGACCGTCAAGAACGGCGATACCGTACTGCTTTCCAAAAAGCGCCCGAAAGTGGCGCCGGGTGAGATGGAAACGGTGGTTATCAAGCGCGAATATCTGGACGGCGCAAACGAATTACAGATCGGGTTGGAGGTGTTGTGAGATGGAACGGAAACTGACCTGTATCGTATGCCCTTTGGGTTGTGAGTTGACCGTGCAGTTGGACGGGAAAACGGTCACGGCGGTGTCGGGCAACACCTGTGTGCGCGGCAAAACGTATGCCGAGACCGAATGTACAAACCCGATGCGTACGGTGTGTTCCACCATGCGGTGTGACGACGGTTCGATGGTGGCGGTCAAGACCGATCGCACCATCCCGAAAGAGAAAATGTTCGAGTGTATGCGCCGTATCAACGACGCGGTCGCGACCTTACCCGTTCAGGTGGGGGACGTTCTCCTCACCGACGTGTGCGGCAGTAACATTGTCGCAACACAAAACAGAGAATAAACGAAACGATCCGCGAGGCAATCAACCTCGCGGATCGTTTTTATATTACAGATAACGCAACAGGTTTTCGGCATAGTAGCCAAAACCGTCGTCACTCGGGTGGACGGTGCCGTCGCCGTACAGATTGACGTCGTGCGGGACAAGGTCGATGCCGTTGATCAACTCAATATTGTCGAAGCCGTCAAGGCAGTGTTCGATGGCGGTGTGCAACTCTTCGAACCGACCGAACGGCAGTTCGCCGCCGCGGGGGAGCCAGATCGGGGAGATCACCACCACACGCGTAGTGGGATAGGTCGCGCGTAGGTTTTTAAAAAAGGCGCGGCAATATTCCTCAAACTGTTCGCGGGTGCGGTGGTGGTAGTCGTTGCACCCGTACGCAACGGTGATGATATCGGGGATGAATGCCTCTTTCGTTGCGGCGAGTTCGGGGAAAAACATCTCGCCGCCGATGGCTTTATTAAACTCATCGGCATCCAGCGCACGTGCCAGACGGCACAGATAGGAATTGGACGGGTAAAGCGAATGATACCCTTGGGTGATGGAATCACCGAACGCGAGTAACGTGTGTTTACGGCGAACAGGCGTGACCGACGCGCCGTCGTCCAGTTCGACAAATTCCACCGACGGTTGTACCGACCACGGGAAGTACACTTCCACCGTTTTTTCGCCATCGCCGAGCGAAAAGGTCTTTTCCATTCGGGTAAAAGATAACGGAATACCGGTGTACGGGACGGTCATTTCCACCCCGTCAAAGTTGCAAAGATGATCGACACATTCACCATTTACGTACACATCAAACCCGTAAAAAAGTGCGGATGAGGCGGAAGTCACGCGGGTCGCCAAAGTGAGGCGGGTACTGTCGGTACGAAACGCGAGACGGACACCCGCCGACGACAATGAACGCAGATACGCGTCGTTACCTCTGTTTGCGTACAGGTCGCGTTGTTCTTCGGTAAACCGCCAGAACAGGAAACGACCGGTATTGGTCTGCTCCACCTCGGCGGCACCGACGGTGATCGCTTTTACTTGTTCGAGTGTGAGTTTCATATCGATTTCTCCTTAAAGCAATCCGAACCTACCTTAAATCTCGCCGATGCGTTTGAGTTCGGCGCGGACCGCTTCGAACGCGGTTTCGGACAGGTCGGACACGTAGTCGGGCGCGTAGTTGCCTTCGTAGCCTAAGATGTTCATCGCGGCGGTGAAGGACGGCCACAGGTCGTTTGCGACAAAGAAGTCACGGAATGCGACGATGTTGTTGAGCGCAACCGCCGCTTTGTCGTAGTCGCCGTCCGCCATTGCGCGGAATAAGGCGGCGGTGTTTTTCGGGGTACAGGCAAGCATACCGTCGAGGCATTTGTCCATTCCCCATTTGTACGCAACGTCAAACACGTCAAGACCCGAATACACCATAATGAAATCGGTCGGTACGTCGGGATCCAGTTTGAGTTTGCGGAACAGTTGGGTATCGTTGGATTTGATACCGACGAAGTTCGGGACCGTTTTGAGCAGTTCCTTGACCATATCGTAGGTGATCTTGGTCTGGGTGACCGACGGCAGGTCATAGAGCAGAATGTTATGTTTGGTCAGTGCCGCGACCCCTCTGAAGAAGTTGAGCACCTGATCTTTTGACAGGGTATGGTAGTACGGGGTGGTGAATACCAATCCGTCGATGGCGAGGTCTTCCAGCGCGTCGATGCGTTGTTTGACACGCGCGATCGAGTTGTCCATCGCGCCCACGAACACGGGAACGCGGCCCGCCGCGGCTTCGACCGCCGTTTCGGCGACGGCGCGGAACACGTCGTGGCGGATAAACGCTTGGATGCCCATACTGCCCATACTGAGCAGACCGACCGCACCTGCGTTGATCTGGTCTTCGATCTGTTTTTTATAACTTTCGGGTAAGAAATTTCCGTCCTTGTCAAGCGGCGTACCGAGCGCCGGTACAAATCCTGCGTTCATATCGTTACACTCCTTAAAAATCCAAAATAGTCTTATCGCCGTAGGTGTTCTGCCAATCCTTGTCAAATCCGCTGACGGCGGCATCGGTCATCGGGTGGGCGATCACCGCTTTTAACACGTCGGCGGTCATCGTCACGCAATGGCAACCCGCCGCGGCGCATTTATGCACCTGTTCGGCATTTTTGAAACTGGCGGCGAGCACTTCGCAGTCTACACCGTAGTAGTCAAACTGTTCGACGATTTCGGCTACCACGCGGGTACCGTCGCCGACAATGTTGTCCAGACGGTTGACGTAGGGTGCGACGTAGTCAGCACCTGCCGTTGCCGCGATCAACGCCTGTGCGGGGGTGAAGATGGCGGTCATCAGCACACGGATACCGCGTTTTTTGAGTTCCATCGTGGCTTTGAGTCCTTCTTCGCCGATCGGGATCTTGACGCAGAACGGACCGCCTGCGCGTTCGTTCATCAGCACCGCTTCTTCCACCATCTTATCCGCCGTTTTCTGCACCGTTTGGGCGAAAAGCAGTTTGTCGGGACCGATGATGGCGCGGATGTCCGCCATCAGTTTCCAGAAATCGGTGTGCTCTTTTGCGACGATGGACGGGTTGGTGGTGACACCGAAAACGGGATAGAATTCGTTGCAATGTTTGATTGCCGAAAGATCGGCGGTGTCCAGAATGTATTTCATAGTAAGTTCCTCCTTAAAAGCGATTAAACCATTGACGGGGATCGATGACGCGCGGGTCGATATCCGCAAACGCGTCGTGTAACATCGTCAGTTGATCGTCGGTGAGGGTCTGCACTTGATCGATCAACGAACAATTGCTCTTGACGTGGTCGGCGATCTGACAACCGAGTACCACCGACGCGACCCCGTCGACCGACAGGATATACGACAGTGCCAATACCGCAGGTGTCATACCGAAAGTATCGCACAATTCACGGTATTTTTCAAGATAGGGACGGCAAAAATCCATTCGCGGATCCAATTCGTCGGGAGAAAGGAATACCAATCCCTGTAAAAACACGCTGCGAACGAAGATCGCCATACCCGCGTCGGCAATTGCCTGAACGCCGCCGCTTTCGATCTGCCGCCAATCAAACACGTTGAGCGGGATCTGTACCGCGTCGAATCCCGAACGCGCGACATCAAAATAGTCGTCTTCGGAGTAGACCGACAAACCGCTGTAACGGATCTTGCCGCTCGCTTTGAGTTCGGCAAACACGTCGCGTACCACGTCGGGGTTTTTCGCGTAGTCGGCATAGGTATGTACCATCAGCATATCGAGCGACGAAACACCGAGCGTTTGTAAGCATCCGTCGGTCTGGCGCAGAATGTCGGCGCGCAATGCCGCGTCGGAACTGTGGTCGAACGGACCGATCTTGGTGACGATGAACGGACGCTCGTTTTCGGGTAAGGTTTGAAGCCATTCCCCGATGATCGCTTCCGAATCGCCGTAGTTGTTGGCGGTGTCCAGATTATCCACACCGCCGTCTTTGGCGCAGTCGAGCAGATAAAACGCGTCCGCTTTCGTGGGTTTTACCGCGTGTTCGCCCAGTCCGTATGCCATACCGAGTTGCACCGTACCGAGCGAAAACACCGACATCTTTTCGCCGTGAAACGAGGCATATTTCAAGCGTATTCCCCCTTTACCAGATGGTCCAGCCGCCGTCCATCACCAGCGTTGCGCCCGTCACGTAGGCGGAGGCTTCCGAGGCGAGAAACACGACGGGACCTTTGATATCGTCTTCGTTTGCCCAGCGGTGAAGCGGACAGTTATCGATGTAGTTTTTGACGAAATCTTTGCGGTCGGGGTCGTCCGACAGACCGGGGTTGAACCCGCCGGGTGCCAAACAGTTGACCCGCACGTTGTCTTTGCCGTAAAATCCCGCCATATATTTGGTCAGACCGATGAGCGCCCATTTTTCGGTGGTGTAGTTGACCGGTTGTTCGCTCATCGCGGGGGGATATAACGGGAAATGGGGGCAGTCCAGACCGCGCATCGAACCGACGTTGATCACGCTGCCGCCGCCTTGTTTGACCATATACGGTACCACCGCTTGTGCCAGTAACAGTTGACCGTTCAGGTTGACCGAAGCGGAATCTTCCAGTTTTTCGCGGGTCGCTTTTTCGAACGACACCATATTGGTGCGGTCGACGGCATTGTTGACCAGTATATCGATCTTGCCGAACCGCTCGGCGACCGCGTCGGCGAGGGCGCGAATGGACGCGTCGTCCGAAAGGTCGAGCGAGTAACCGTACGCTTGGTGACCGTCCTTGCGTAATTCGGCGGCAAATTCTTCGCATTTGGCGCCGTTACGGGACGCGATCACCACCGTCGCACCCGCTTCACACAAGCCTTTGGAAATGGACGCACCGTACAGACCTCTGCCACCCGTGACGATGGCGATCTTGCCGGTCAGGTCAAATAGTTCTTTGGTTGTCATAATCGTTCACCTCAAGAGAAAGAGTATACGGCTTTGCCGGTAGCGGCGTCGTATTCTTCCATGCGGAAGGTGAGCGACGCGTGTTCGGCAAACACCTGCATCATCACCGTAGTGGTGTAGGAAAACCATTCGGATACCGTTCTGCCGGTGGCGGTGAGATGGGAAACGGCGGGGCAATATGCCACGGTGAACACCGTTTTGCCGTCCGTTTGTTGGATGGTGAGGACCTCTTCGCATTTTTCAAGGCGGTAGGTCTGTTTCACCTTGTCGCAGATGGCATCGATCCCGCGTTCACGGATATCGGTGAGCGTTTTCGCATACACCCGTTCGGTGAAGGTGCGCAGATAATCGCACAACACATCGGTGCCGAAGTGTTCGCCCAGATACTGAACGGCATTGTTGGTACTGCTGTGAAAATCACGGTGGAAATACTCGTTATCCGACGCGTTGCGGTGCATCTGCAACGTATGGTCATCAACGATGAGTTTGTTACGGAACCGTTTGGGGTCGTACACCAGAATGGAACAGGACGCGTTATCGGTACCGCAGAAGTCGTAGATATATTTGAGTCCCGCTTTTTCGACCGATTCACGGTAGTGGTCACAGTGCAGACAATAGTCGTGGTACGGGGTGATACCGAGGGTATCTTGCAGTTCCAGCAACCGTCCTTTTGACGGGCAACGGTGCATCCGGATCTTAAACCAGCCGTCTTGTTCGTTTAAGTACATGGAGAAATCCGCCGCTTCTTCGTTGAGCGAACCGCTCCAATACGAATAGCAACCCTTGATGCCTTCCTCGTTCAGGAAATTGATCAGCGGAATACCCGCGCCGTCGGGTTTAAACAGAAATTCCCAGAAACGGTCAACCTCCCCCCTACCGTAACGGTCTTCCAGGAAGGTGAACAATTCACTGTACGCGGGGATAAATTCGGTACACGAGATCATACGGTCACCTCAATACTGGAAGAAATCGTCGTCGACGATGGTGGAGGCGAGGTTCTCGCTCATATACACGTTGGTGGGATTTTCACGCAACTGTAAGATGGAAGCGGGAACGTCCTGCGAGGGTTTGCCGAAAATGCTCAGCCGCGAGGACAGACGTTGCCACGTGACGTGGGTCCCTGCGGTGGTAATAGCGTGCATATCCAGCACTTCTTTCGCTTTCATCGCGTCGCGCGGACCCATCATCGCGCCTTTCGGGGGCACTTTGGAGATGTCACCCGAGCAACCGAAACAACCGTGCAGGGAGTTTTGCGCGATGGTGAGCGGGTGCAGTGACGCGACCTTCGCGCCCTGTTCGAGGTATTCTTCCATCGTGGGTTTGAACCAGTCGTCCACAGGGTCGATAAAGGCGAGGTGGGCGGGCCAACCGGGACCCGAATACACGATATCCGCTTCGCCGTCCGCTTCCAGCATTTTGGAGAAGTCGGGGGTCACCTTGTTGCTGTGGTAGATGAAATTTTCTTCTTTAAAGCCGAGATCCAGAATGTTGGACACCATAAACCGATAAAACGCGTTGCCGAATCCCGCTTTGTACGAAAGCGGCGCGACGTTGCCCTGATCGTCTGCCCACTCGTCCATCATATAGAATTTGACGTTACGGCAGTTGACACCGAGTTTGCGCAACATATATGCCACCTTACGGTAGGTGGGACAGGGGTTGCACATAATCATCACGCATTTTTTGTCGTAGCGGTCGGAGTCCAGAATACGCTGTACCATATCGGTGAGCATGATCATTTCAAACTCTTCGTTTTTGACCACCTGTACGCTCATCGACGGGCTGGTAGGATGTTTGCCGTCGAGGGCGACGATGTCTTCTTTGGTGATGGCGCGAACACGCGCGATCTCGTCAAGATCCTTGAACGGATAAAAATCCGCCGGTTTGAAGGTAAAGTTGTCGTTCCCGTAAATCATTGCGTTCACTCCTTATTTCACACGTTCGATGGTGTCGAACACGTTTTCAACCAGATGTTTGCCGAACCGTTCGCCGAGCATAGAGGTGTCGGTTTCGTAACCGCCGGTTACCAGCGATTCGGGGGTGTAGAGGTAGCCGGGCAGACAACCGTTGGAGAGTTCGTTGACCACCACCATACCGAATCCCGCCATGGCTTTGATGTACAGTGCGTATTCCACGAACAGTTCGCCCTGAAGACCGACCATCAACAGGTCGCCCAGACGGAACACCTGAATTTCGGCGGGGGCTTCGTCTTCCAGCAGTTCCACTTTGATGCCCTGTTTGCGCATACGGACGTAACCGAGTTGGTCTTCCGACCCGAGCAGTTTCAGGTTGGCATTTTGCCACAGATAATATTCTTCGCGCTTATCGGAGTTGCCGTATCGCGCGTAAAGGTCTTTGTAGATCGCCTCGTCGTGTTCCACCTGCGCGATGAGGTCTTCTTCGGTCCCGAAATCGCGCAGTTCCAGTTCGACGGTGCTTTGCGCCACGCGAATGGGTAACGTATCGGTCCACACGGCGCGTTGTAAAACGGTATTTGCCGCTTTACCGAGCGTTCTGCCGACCCGTTCCGCTTCGTCGTAACTCTCACCCTGACGGTAGTACCGACTGGATTGGTTACCCGATGCGCCTTGCGCAAACCCGACGAGTGCAGAGGGGTATTGCTCTTCCAATTCCCTTTTCAGGTAGCACGGGTAATCGGCGGTACACACGTTACTCCATTCGTGGATGAAGGTGGGGTGCAACGTGTAGTTGACCAGAATACCGCGTATCGTGTCGGCGGTATCCTTGACCGCCATCACGCTGACCAGCGGGTCGTGAGGGCCGCCGGGGATGCGGCGGTTTCCGCCGATGCCCGACTCCGCGCCGCACAAAGCGGTACCGCAGGTAAACTGCGCGTCGAACGCTTCTGCTTTCGCTTTGCCGATGAGGTCAACGACCGTGTCGATCACCGACCGCACGTATTCGTGAGGTTGTTCTTTTTTGGCTTCCAGACTTTCGATATCCAACCGTCCCGAAGCCCACGGACCCGAATGGGTGTGGGAACAACTGATCATCACGTTTTGCGGTAACAGACCGTACCGCTCTGCAACCGCCGATCGCACGGCGGCAACGTGTTTTTTGGAGAAAAATAACAGGTCAAGGGTGACCATCGCGACGGCCGTTTCGCCGTCACAGAGATACAGACACGCCGCATACAGCGGATCGTGTGCGCCCGTATTGTTACGGGGATAGTGCGGGTAACCCGCGAGTTCCAGTCCGAGCGGCGGTGTGATGTCCGCTCTCGTCATACCTGCTTTTAACATTGTTATCTCACCATTTTCCCGTTAAGAAATACATTTTTAATATCAAAATTGTCGTCCAAAACGACTAAATCGGCACGTTTGCCGACCGCGATACTCCCGATCTCGCCGTCCAGTTTGAGAGCGCGGGCGGGATTGCGGGATGCCATTAAAAAGACGTCGTTTACGGTGGCACCCGTGTGCTTTCGCATATTGCGACAGGCGACGTTTAAGGTCAGCGTACTGCCGCACAGGTCACCGTTGTCATCAAAATTGAGGTCGGTGATATGCGCGAAGGCGGGCGGCGAAGGGTTATCACTCACAAAACTGTCGGAAATGAGGATCACCTTGTCCACCC
Organism: uncultured Eubacteriales bacterium; assembly: GCA_964433065.1. GTDB lineage: Bacteria > Bacillota > Clostridia > Oscillospirales > Acutalibacteraceae > RGIG3009. Next base: position 57,875 of record CAYSPZ010000001.1, read on the forward strand.
CTTTGATCTTGACGATCAGTTGCAGCATATCGGGGTGTACGTGGATGCCCTGCGAATCGCAGATGACTTCCGCGTACATATCGTCGTCGAGGAAACACGCTTCGTCGGGACCGCAACTGCGGGTACCCGCCGCCGTGGGGATGCGACCCGTCGCATCGGTACAATGGGTAAGTACCGACAACCCGTACGGTTTAAGCGCCGCGATCTGTTCGGGGGTCGCTTCACTGTGCGCGACCGAGAACACCGCGTGGGGGGTAAGTGTATGTACCGCTTTGACAAATTCGGGTACCCCGTCCCGTTCGGGCGCGACCGCCCACAGTTTGGTCAGTTCACCCGCGTGGCGCACGATCGGTTCGTAGTCTTCACGGCGGATCATACCGCGCCAGCGGTTCTTTTCGGGACAGGCACCGTATTTTTCGTTGGTGTACGGGCCTTCCATATACAGTCCGCCGAGGTTCGGGCTGGTCGGCATTGCCGCTTTGACGCGGTCGATCGCCTCGATGTATCCGTCGGCGTCAATGTCGGTATACAAGGTCGCGAGTACGGTGGTGGTACCGCTATCCAAAAAATGCGTGGCGGCACCGACGGGATCGCGGTCGAACCGACAACCGCCGCCACCGTGGCAATGAATGTCCACGAAACCGGGACCGACGATATGTCCGTCGGCATCGTATATCTGTGCGTCCGACGGTATGGTGATCGCGTCGGTGTCACCGTACGCGACGATTCGACCGTCGTCGATCAATACCGCACCGTCATCGATGCGGTCGTATTCTAAAATGAGTTGTGCGTGGATAATGGCAATCATCGGCTCACCTCGTTTGTAAGGCTTGTTTGACGGCGCAGAAACGCGCATATCCGTCATCGGTATGTTGCGGTTTGAACACCCGCGTGACGGTGAGCGGCGAAAGCGGTACACCGACCGCTTTGGCGGCAAGTCTTGCGGCACCCGCGCCTGCGGCTTCACACGTTTGGGGTGTGTGAATGGTAAGACCGGTCACGTCCGCCAGGATCGACGGCCACAGGTCGCCTTTGGCACCGCCGCCAAACAGGATCACGGTATGGACGTTGCCGTACGCGTTCATCCGTTCGAGCAGTGAACGGATCTCACAGGCGACCCCTTTCATCACCGCGAGTGCCATTTCACCGCGGTCGGTGGCGAGGGTGATGCCGTGGAAGGTACCGCCGTTCTCACCCGCAAGATACGGGAAGAACAACAACGATGAACCGCGCGCGGCGGCTGCCGCCGCCTCGTCGTCGATCACGCGGTAGTCGGTGTCGGTAAACAGGGTATCCCGCGCCCAGCGCAGACAGGTACCCGCCGTCGACACCACCCCTTCGGATACGAAGGTATCGGGGTCGACGTATCCGCAGAAACTCATTCCCTGTCCGTACAGGTCGGGCTGATAGGTATCCCACCGTTTGGTCACGGCGGCGGCAGTGCCGAGCGAAACGGTCATGACACCGTCCCGTAACCCTACACCGTACGCGGCGCATTTCTGGTCTTGTGCGCCCACCGCCACCACGCAATCGGCGCGAAGACCGAGTGTTTTGGCAACCGACGGCAACACGTATCCGACCGCCTCCCCCGAACGGGCGAGGGTCGGTAAGGTGTCAACGTTAATACCGTAGCGGGATAACAGGTCGTGATGCCAACAGGCATTTTTGACGTCGTACATCAGCGTACCCGATGCCATACTGTGGTCGGTGACAAACCGACCGGTAAATTTCGCAATGAGATAGTCCATCGGCATTACGAATTTATACGCTTGTTCGTAGATCGACCGACGGTGTTGCCTGAGCCATAACAGTTTGGGAAGGGTGTATGCCGCGGTGATGGGTTTGCCGGTCGTTTGCCCGATCCACTCGTCACCGAAATCGGCGCGGATCTGCGCGGCTTCACGCTCGGCGCGGGTATCCAGCCAGGTCATCGCCGCGCACAAGGGATTTGCGTCACGGTCGACGGGGACAACGGTGATGCCCTGCGAACTGATCGAGATACTGTCGATCCGTTCGCCGCAACCGCCCGCCTTGCCGATCGCGTTTTTCGCGGTGCGCAAGGTGAGTTCCCACCACGATTCGGCATTCTGTTCCACCCATTTTTCCTGCGGTGTGGACAGGGGATATTCCTCGTAGTCGGTCGATACGGTATTCAGTTGTTGGTCAAACAGGATACTGCGGCAACCGGTCGTGCCGAGATCGATGGCAAGATAGAGCGACAACCTCTTCCCCTCCGTCAGCGTTTGAGTTGCAGATCGTAGTGAACGTCGTAGGCTTTTTCTTCGTCGGTAAACTTGTGCAGCGTGTTGATCACTTCACCGTTGTTCCATTTACGGTCTTCCACCGCGTCGGTGGTACCCATAACGGTGACGTTGAGTTGGCGGCGACGGGCGCGGACGTGGTCCCAGTCGATGAAATAGACGTGGGCGAATTCGCCGCCGTCCAGTACACCGTCTTTGATGGTCATCGTTTCGCTTCTGCCGAAGAACACACTGCGCAGGTGACCGTCGGTGTTCATACTGGTGAAGTCGCCGGGTTCGTTCACGTAGCGACCGAATTGCGCGTGGATCGGGCCGGGATGACGGTAGTCGCCCTCGTTCGTGTAATCGGGAATCATTTTACGCATAATGTCCAGCAGATCGTGTTGCAGGTATTCGAGGTCAAACGAGTCGATGTCGTGCGAACATTCCTGAATCATCACCGAGCAGGTGGTGTGATGGGACGCGATGCAGACGGTACCGTTTTGAATACCCGACGCTTTGACGATCTCGATCACCTCTTTGGACACGTCGTGGAAGGTGGGGATCCACCCGCGGGATTGCAGTTCGAGTTCTTTTTGAAATACTTTGAATTCCATAGTCGTTATCTCCTTTAAAAATAATGGTTGATATTATTGATGACGCTCGTCCCACGCGCGGCGGACGGCGGCGATCATCTCGTCCACCATCGCGGCGCGGTCTTCGGCTTTGGCGATACCCGACGACGAACCGGTCGCGTCGGCACCTGCGACGATGGTGTTATACACGTCGTCGCCGTTCGCGATCCCCGCCGCGGTCAACACCAGAATATCGGGGTCGACGTCCTTGACCGAACGGGTGGCGGCTTCGACGTATTCTTTGCCGACACTGACACCCGTGCCGATCAGTTCGGACGGTTCGGCAACGATGATATCGGGATGAAGCGCGGCGATCTCACTCGCCTGCGCGGAGGAGTCTGCGCACACGATGGTGGTCAGTCCCACCTCGTCGGCACGGGCGATGGTTTCGCGCAACACCTCAAAGGTCAACGGTTTTTCACAATGGTTGAGCATCACGCCGTCGGCACCCGCCGCGACCAGCGATTCGGGTAACACGTCCGCCAACCCTCTGCCGGGATAGAGCGGGTCCATATGCGGCGCAAATACGTGAATGTGTTCGGTCGCTTCTCGGACACGGCGGATATCCACGATCGGGGTGGTGAAGAGAATATCCACTCCGTATTTTTCGGATGCGCGGTCTGCCGCTTTTGCCAATTCCAAAACGTCGTCGCCGTACAGATACGATTTGGGACCGATCTCGAAAAACGGCAATCGAACGGGTCTTGTTTTGTTCACTTTTTTTCTTCCTTTCTGCCACATTTCTACAGTTAACATTATATTTTAAACACGCGTATTTTTCAATCGCATTTTCCAAAACGAAAAAAATTCGTAAACATAACCGAAGACTACGGCTAAATCTTGTCATTTTTGTGTATTGAAAAAGAAAAAAGAAAGGTTTATACTGTAAAACGAAAGAAAAACGAAAATAAGGTGACAGGTATGATCCAACAAAACTCTCTGGACGCCGCCAAAGCGGCATACGACATTGAAGCGGCATGTATCACGCAGATGAAAGACTATTTTGACGACGAAGCGTTTTCGAAAGCGGTGGAACTGCTGTGTAACGCGCGGTGTATCGGCGCGGCGGGGTGCGGACATTCGGGTATCCTGTGTCAGCATTTCGCGCATCTGATGTGTTGCGTGGAGCGTCCCGCCAAATTCATCTCCCCTGCCGAGGCGGTACACGGCGGTACGGGGTTTTTACAGGCGGGGGACGTGATGGTGTTTGCTTCCCGCGGCGGCAGTACCAAGGAGTTGTTCCCGATCGCCGATATCTGCAAGGCGAAAGGGGTTCACGTCATCACCATTACCGAGAACCTCTCTTCCCCGCTCGCAGAGGCGGCAGACGTGGTGATCAAACAATTCGTCAACCGTGAGACCGATAAGTACAATATGCAGGGAACGACCAGTTCGACGGCACTTTGTATGTTGTTCCACGCGTTACAGACGGCGGTGATCGAGGAGACCGATTACCAAAAAGAACAGTTTGCGCTGATTCATCCGGGCGGTGCGGTCGGCGAACGTTTGAATAAACGATAAAGAGGGATAGTATGTCAACCAGTCGGGAAAAGATCGACGGTCGCCGTCGGGCGATCGTGGAAGAATTACACCGTGAAGGAAAAGTATACGTCAACGAACTGAGTCGGTCGTTCGCGGTAACGGCGGTCACCATCCGTCACGATCTGGACGTCCTCGAACAAGAGGGAAAACTGGTGCGGATGAACGGCGGCGCGGTCTGCGTGGGCGGCGAACACATCGAACCGCTCGACGGCAGGATCAAAAACGTCGCCGAAAAAGAAACGGTGGCGCGGACGGTGGCGCGGATGGTCAAAAACGGCAGTACCGTGTTCCTCAATTCGGGTACCACCACCTTGTGTATCGCGCAAGCGTTGAAGTCGGCGCGGCATTTGAATATCGTCACCAATTCGCTGGACATAGCGACGGTGCTCGGTAACGTACCCACCTTTCGCGTGATCCTGCTCGGCGGCGAGATCAACAGCAACTATCGGTTCACCTACGGCAGCGACGCGCAGGAACAACTCGCGCGGTACCAGTCGGATTGGGCGATCTTGTCGATGGACGGTGTGGCACAGGAAAACGGTATCACCACCTACCACGCGGAGGAGGCGATCCTCGACCGTATGATGATGGATCGCGCGGTCAAAACGGTGATCGCCGCCGACCATACCAAGATCGGGAAAACGGGATTTACCAAGGTGTGCGATTGTTCGCCGAAGATCACGTTGGTGACCGACCCGAACGCGGATACGACCGCTCTCGCAACACTCACCGAAAACGGTGTGACCGTGATCTGCGAATAAACAATGGCTTTTTACAAACGAAACGATCCGCGAGGTAAACACCTCGCGGATCGTTGTTGGTTATAGCCGAAGAGAGCCGAACTCCTTATCGCCCATAGGGCGACTTTTCGGCAAAAATCTTGTTTTATCGCTTGAAATACGGGCGTATGTCGGCGCGACTCAACTTCGTTTTTGCACGAAAAGTCGCGCCTATGGGTTGTGTGCAAGTCAAAATAAACAATTTTGGTTTGCAACAAGGCATACAAGCGACGAAATACTATATGCATTGGGAGCGAAGTATAACGCAGTTGCAGAGCAAAATTGTTATTTTGACCGATGAGGGTTCGGCTCTCTTCGGCTATGCGGCGGGGGTACTCAGCACCGTATCCCATCCGTTAAGATGCCGTTGCAGGATACCCACGTCTTTGTTGTTGATGATACCGTCACCGTTCGCGTCGGCAGCGGTGGTGTTGATCTCCACATCCCATCCGTTGATATACCGTTGTAAAAGTCCGACGTCTTTGTTGTTGATCAACCCGTCGCCGTTCGCGTCACCGAGAATGTTGTTGATGACGGTGATCGTCCCGTCGACCGTGCCAAAGGTCACGTTTTCGAAATCGTAATCGTACACGTCGTCCGGCGGATAGGTCACGGTGATGGCGGTGGCCCCTTCGGGTGCGTCCTCTTTCACGCGGAAGGTGAGGACCGCCACCACACCGTTGGTGGTGTTGTTCGGGCTGACCGCAGCCACCCAACTGACCGAGATCGGGTTGTTTGCAAGCGGACCGTAGGTGGTTCCCGCAAAATCCTGTCCCGTGATCGAAACCGGTTCTAAGACGGTCGCGTCGTATCCGATCTCCACTTTAAATGCAACGATACCTGTGTTTCGCTCGGTACGGACGGTCACCGTCACGGTGTCCCCCGCTTTCGCCGTCGCGCCGTCTACCACAAAGAGCGGTTGGTCGGTCGGTTCGATCGGCTTGTCGGGTACCTCGCGGACACACCCGCAAACGTTACAATCCGCATCGTACTCATCGTCGTACACGTGACCGCTCGTTTCGCGCACGTCACCGCAGATGTTACAATCGGTATCACACGCGTCGTCGTAGGTATGTTCGCTGCTGCACGTATTGTAATGCCACGCAGCGTTCAGGATAGAGGAGTTGGGCGTCACGATGGTCATATTCGCCCGATCCGCTTCAGATCCCTTGTAATACACGTCGGTCAAACTGCTGCAACCCGAAAATCCGCGAGAACCGATGTTGGTCACACTGTCGGGAAGGACGACGTAGGTCAGACCGGTACAACCCGCAAACGCGGAATCGCCGATATTGGTCACACCGTTCGGGATGACCACGTCGGTCAGACTACTGCAATAGTAGAACGCGTAAACGTCAATGTTCGTCACCCCGCTCGGAATGACCGCGTCGGTCAAACTGCTGCAGAATGCAAACGTCGAATCGGCAATGTTCGTCACACCGTTCGGAATGTTTATACTGGTCAGGTTTTCGCACTTGCAGAACGCATAACCGCCGATACTCGTGACACTGTCGGGAAGGGTGACGCTCGTCAAATTACCGCATTCATAGAAGGCTTCGTTGCCGATAGCGACGACGGGACAACCCTCGATCGTGCTCGGAATGGTCAACGTACCTGTCACAGACATACTGCACCCGATGCAACCGTACCGCCGTTTGCATCGGGTGTGATGGTATACAACAGATCGCCCAACACGTCGGTTACGCTGTCGACCGCCCGTTCTATGCCGCACACATCACAGGTGGTGTCGTAGTCGGTGGTGTATTCGTGTTCGGTCACGCGCACGGTGCCGCATCGGTTACAATCCGTATCGCAATCGTGATCGTATACGTGACTGTCCGCTTCACGGACCGCACCGCAGAGGTTACAATACGCGTCACAATCGTAGTCGTACACGTGGTTGCACACGTAACGAACATGGCCGCACACGTTGCAATCCGCGTCTTTCGCGTTGTCGTATACGTGGTTGGTCGACACGTTTCGTATCCACTCGCAATCGTTGCAGACCGCATCACAAATACCGCCGTAGGTGTGTTCGTCACAAGTGTCGTAATGCCAGTTTCGGTTGTTGACGAGAGTATCTGCAACGGTCATCGCCGCTCGGTCCGTTTCGGAACCGGCATACCACACGTCGGTCAACCGAGTACAACCCGAGAATGCGTTTTGGTTAATGTTCACGACGCTGTCGGGTAAAAAGATGGTTTTGAGCACCGTCGCCGCGTTGCTGAACGCACCCTGCGCGATTACTTTGGTATCGTCGGCAACGACACAGTGAGGCGAGATGGTCGAGTTCGCGCCGAGCAGATATTGACCTGCGTACAGAACACCGTCCGCCCAGTTGGCAAACGTCGTGTAGTACTGCGTATTGGTAAACGCGTTCGCACCGATCTGCGTGACACCGCTGCCGATGGTAATATCGTTCAATTTGGTGCAATCGGCAAAGGCATCCGCCGCAATGGTTCTCACACTGTCGGGAACGGTCACCGCCGTCACGTTGTCACAACCGTCAAACAAGCGGGAATTGATCGACGTACCGTCGGTAAGCACGACCTCAAGCGCGGCAGGCGCGGAATCGGCGCCCATAAACAACGCGTCTGTCAAACTGCTTTCAATCGGTATCACGCTGATCGGCAACGACACTTTCGTCACGTTGGAACAACCATAGAACGCACCGCCGTAAACGCTGCCTTTGGGCAGTTTCAATTCGGTCAACGAGGTATCACTTATAAACGACCTCTCGTAAAAGGTTATGTTCGCATTTTCGCCGAAAACGACCTCTTTCAGGTTGTCACAATGCCCGAGCCCTTCGCGTTCGATGACCGTCGTACTGTTACCGAACACCACCTTCGTAAGGTTGGTGTTACAGTCAAACGCGCGAAAATTGATGATTTTTAAACTATCCGGCAACACCACGCGGGTCACGTGTACCGATCCGTCAAAACAACCCGAAAAGGCATACTCTGCGATCTCGGTAACGGGACATCCGTCGATCTCGTTGGGGATGACCACGTCCGAAACCGACGCACCCGTAATGGATACGTACCCGCCGTTTTCGTCCGCCGTGATGGTGTACGATAATCCGTCGCTCGTACCCGAAACGCTGTCCACCGTTCTGGTGCCGCCGCAAATATTGCAAGTGGTGTCGTAGCCGTTCGTATAATCGTGCGCAGACGCACACGACGCGGCAGAGACCGATAATGCCGTGACAGGGGTGACCCCGATCAACAACGTCAAACATAACAGGATCGCCAATCCTTTTTTCGCCATCTCAGAGCCCCCCTTTTTTCAACGTATGATCAGATTCAGTATACTCCCTTTTTTCAAAAAATGCAAATACTGACGGTATACAAAGAAAAACCGCTTCGGGCATAGCCCTATTGTGGTAGTGCCCGATAAAGCCTCCCTCGGGAGGGAGGTGACCGAGGCGGCATTCCGCCGACGAGGTCGGAGGGAGCCTGACGAGCCACTGTTGGTCGCACGATACGTGTTTATAATAACGCATTCTCCCCCAGTCAAACGCTTTGCGTTTGCCGACCCCCTCCCGGAGGGGGCCTTTTTCGCTGCGACGGTATATAAAAGAAAAACTGCCCTTTCCGATCGGAAAGAGCAGTTTTTATTTATTGCAAAACAACAAGGTTCCGGGGCACCCGCCCGCAATTTTCAATTGCGTCGGCGGGTCGGGTTCTTATCCAACGGTGAGTACCACTTTGCCGACGTTCTCGCCGCGATACAGAATGTCGTGGGCGGCTTCGGCTTCGGTGATGGGTAACACCTTGTAGATGGTGGGGCGCACTTCGCCCGTTGCCACCTTCGGCCACACCCGTTCGACCAGTTGCGCAAGGATCTGCGCTTTGGTTTCGGGGGTACGCGAACGCAAGGTACTGCCGATGATGCGCACGTTGCGCACGTAGATATTTTTGAGGTCGATCTCGGTCTTAGTACCCGCGAGGGCGGCGATCATGATCCACCGCGCGCCGTGTTTTAAGAAATGGATACATTTGCCCATCACTTTGCCGCCGAGGCAGTCGATGGCGACGTCGACGGGGTGACCGTTATCCAGTTCTTCTTTGAGAACCGCCGCAATATCCTCTTCGGTGGTGACCACCACGCGGTCGGCATTTAAATGGGTGATACGGTCGGCGATCTCCCTCGTCAGCACGGTGGTGATGACGCGGATCCCGAACGCTTTCGCCATCGGGATGATGACGCTGGCAAGACCCGACGCACCCGCGTTCATCAAGAGGGTATCGCCTTCTTTGATATTGCCTTCGATGAACAGGTTTAAGTACGCGGTGGCGAACGCTTCGGGGATGGCGGCGGCTTCCACCATCGAGCAGTTTTCGGGGACGGGCATCAGCATATCGTACCGCACGTTGGCATATTCGGCATATCCGCCGCCGCCGAGCAGGGCACACACTTTATCGCCGACTTTCCAGTTGGAATTCGCTTTCGCGCCGTCGCCCACTTCGACGATCGTACCCGCGATCTCCAGACCCATCCATTCGGGACAACCGGGCGGGGGCGGATAGTCTCCTTCGCGTTGCATCAGGTCGGCGCGGTTGAGCGCCGCCGCTTCGATCTTCACAAGGCAATCGTCCGCACCGCAGACGGGATCTGGTACGTTGTCCCACCGCAGTGAGCGGTCGTCGTTCACTAAAATTGCTTTCATTTCATTTTCTCCTTTTCGTTCAACTCATATATGAGGCCCTCTTCGATCGAGGTGAAATCGTCCTCGCAAAGACCCGTTGCCTGTAAGATCTTGCGGTTGTCGATGTCGCGGTCGAACAGGCGGTCGTAGATATAGGTCCACAGGGTCTCTCGGTCGGAATGTTTATAGCGAATATATTCGTCGGTGTCGATCCATTCGACCTTCAAATTCAGATGCTTTTGATACAGGTCGGCGACCTGTCCCCACGTGAGGTTTTGGGCGGAGGACACGGTATACGCTTGTCCGAACGTTTCGGGTTTGAACAGTAAATTCGCGATGAGTTTACCCGAATTTCCCGCCCAGTCAAGACCCGCCGTGAGGTCTTTAGACCCGATCGGCAGGTACACCGTTTCGCCGCTTTTGGCTTTTTCAAGCAACAGGTCACCCGACCAGGTCACCAGATCGAAACGGTATTTCGAAAATGAGATGACGGGACGTACCACCGTCCACGCTTGACCCTTACATTCCGCATTCAAAAAACGTTCTAATTTCGCTTTGGCGAGTGCGTACCATTCTGTTTTTAGAAATTCTTCGTCGGTACTGACGTCCAGCAGTTGCGGTGCGGTTTCGGTGACGGGGTGTTGTTCGTCGGCATACACGCGGTAGGAGGACAGCACGATGAGATGTTTCGTGTGTGCGATGAGCAGTTTGTGAAACGGCGGGTAGTCCTCTGCGTCGCGGTAGTGGATGAAATTGACGATACCGTCGTACGTCTTCCCGTCCAGCAACGCGGTGAGCACACCCATCGTCGCGTAGTCGCGGATAAAGGTGAGATTTTCGTTATCACTGTGTTTTTCTTCGGGACAGAGGATGTCCACGCGATGACCTTGCGTGAGCAATTCTTTTGCCACGTAAGTACCGAGCGTTCCGCCGCCGCCGATCAATAGGACGTGTTTTTGCATTTAAAGTTCCTCCCCGCAGGCTTTTAACAGGGTTTGGTACACCTGCCACTCGTAGTCAAGGGTGTAGGGGTTTTGCCGTTCGCCGCGCACCATCGCGGCAAATGCCGCCATCATATCGTCGTAGCGGTCAAACGGTTGTGAACGGGAGGGGGTACCGCTTTCGCACCAGTCACCCGTCAGATACTTGACACGGTCGGTATACACTCCCGTGTCGCTGACGGCGTGTTCGAGCGGTTGCAGTTGGACGGTACCTTTGATACCGGTAACGACCAGTTGCCGCCGTTCAAACCCACCCCATTCGTACGCGTTGGTTTTGACCAGCGAGGTACCGTGTTCGTATTCGAAGACGGCAAACCCGAAATCGGTGGTGTTGACGACGTCTTTTCCCGTACATTTGTTGTAGGGGATCACCGCTTTGGGCAGTCCTTGAATGAGCAATACAAGGTCGACCATATGGCAACCGAGGAAGAACATCATCCCACCGGGGAAGTCCTGCAACCATTGGCGCACGGCAGGACCGTGCGGCGCGTTCATCTGCGCTTCCACGCAGAGGATGTCGCCGAGTTTGCCGTTTTTAATATCGTCTAAGAGTTCGCGGATATACGGGTTATAGCGGTACATATACCCGATATGGAACACGTTGCCTTTTTCCCTCGCGGTGTCAAGCAAACGTTTAAAGGCGACGGGGTCACACCCGCCGGGTTTTTCCATATGCACGTGTTTACCCGCTTCGACCGCCATCTGCGCGTATTTGGTGAGGTACACTTCGTCGGTCTCAATGGTGACCGCTTCGATGGTGGGGTCGTCTAACACCTCGTCGAGGGTGAGAATCGGGAGATCGTGGTTCATACGATCGGGGTCGATGCGCTCTCGTTCGTTTTCGGGGAACACGACACCGACCACTTCAAACAGATCGGATTGTTTGAGTAAACTGTCTAAAATGACGTTGGAATGACTGTAGGTGTTCGCGCCGATCTGCGCGATCTTAATTTTACGCATTACAGTTGCCTCCAATCAAATTCCACGATGGGAAAGGTGGGATCGGTCAGCAGGCGGTGATAGACTTGTTCGGCATCGGACGGCGAGTGGGTTTCGTCCACCATACCCGCGAGATCCAGGCGGTGTGTCGCAACCAAACGGATCAGCGATTCGATGTCGTCTTTTTGCGTCCACCATCCCGCAAACGATTCGGTTTTGGGACGGGCAAAGGTGTGTGCGCCGATAAGGGTGATACCGGGACCGTGGACTTTACGGTAGTAGTCGATGGTAAAGTCGCGGTTACGGGTACAACCGAGCAACGCAACACGACCGAACGGTGCCATACAATCCAATATCCCGTCCAGTCCCGCGCCGATACCCGTCACCTCAATGCCGACGTTGGCACCGCCGTTGGTGACGACTTTGGCGGTTTCGGCGAAACCCTCCGCGTGCGGGTCGAGTGCGACGTCTGCGCCGCACCGCAACGCTTTTTCGCGTTTGAGGGGGTCGGGATCAACCGCGATGACGGGGGTCGCACCCGCCGCACGCAGCAGTGCGACGGCGGCAAGACCCAAAACACCCAGTCCCATCACGACGGCGCTCTCCCCCAGTTCCAGACGGCATTTGCGAATGGCGGCAAGAGGGAATGCGGCAACGTGAACCAGTGCCGCGTCTTCGAACGACACGTCGCCGAGTTTGAAGACGTTTTCTTCGGGGGCAACGACGTATTGGTTATGCGTACCCCACACGACCGCGACGCGGTCGCCGACTTTGACCGACGTGACGGCATTGCCGACCTGTTCGACGATACCCGCCGAACTGTATCCGCCGCGGCGGGGAAATTTGGGTGCGTCTTCGTCTTTGATACCCACACCCACCGTTTTGCAACCGCTCAGGTTGGCGCGTTCGGTACCACTGCTGACGGCGGACACACAGAGTTTCACCAGTACCTGCCCGTCACCCAAAACGGGGACGGGTTCGGTCACCAATTTTACAACGTTCGGTTCGGTGAAGACAATGTTTTGACTTTTCATCATATCACCCTTTATAGTTTGCGACGGCAACCGTCGATCAGGATATTTTGTCCCGAAATATAGGCGGCAGAGTCACTTGACAGATAGCAAATGAGGTCAGCGTTTTCTTTGTCGCTTCCCGTTCTGCCGACGTAGCACATATCGGTTTCCTGCGTATAGGTGATATCGCGTTCATCGGCGGGACTGACCGTGCCGGGCGATACCGCGTTAACGGTGATACCGTGGGATGCCAGTTCCTTGGCGAGTGCTTTGGTGAAAGAAATGAGCGCGCCTTTGGTGGCGGAATACGGTGCCATCGTCGCGATACCGTTCACCCCCGCGACCGACGCGACGTTGACGATACGGCCGAATCCGTTTTTGATCATATACGGGACGACCGCTTTGGTGACGGTCACCGTACCGAGCATATTGACGCGGAAAAAGGTGTCCCACACGTCGAGCGGGGTGTCGACGAAGAGCGAGGAATGCCGCCACAGTGCCGCGTTGTTGACCAGAATGTCGAAGCCGCCGAACCGTTTTGCCGATTCATTGACGGCGGCGGTGACCGCGTTTTGGTCGCAGATGTCGCAGGTGTATGCCGCCACACGGTCGGTGATGGCGCGCAGTTCCTGCTCGGTCTGGGCTAAGGTTTCTTCGTTCACGTCCATTAAAACGACGTTGGCGCCTTGTTCGGCGAAGCGGATCGCCGCCGCTCTGCCGATGCCGACCGCCGCGCCCGTGATGAGAACCGTCCTGTTACTAAACATTCTATGTCACCTCAAAAATCAATGAAATCCCGTACCGTTTTCATGGTACTGAGCAACGGTTGCACGGGGGCGGAGATGTGGTCGTGTTCCCACACGCACAAACTCATACAGCAACCGAGTTTGATACCGAGCCGACGGTGAAGGGAACATTCGCCGCCCGACAGGAATAAAAACGGTGCGCCCAGTTCGCGTTTTAACAGGTCGGTGATGCGCAGGTTTTCAATCTGCTGTTCCATCGTATCGGCGGCGGTGACGATCTTGATGACGTCCGCACCGCGCCGTTTTTGTTCGAGTGCCATTTCCAGTACCCGTTCGGCGGGGGTGAAACGGCACACGTGGGACGAGATAAGTACCTCTGCCCCTTTTGCGTGGAGTTCGTCGATGAGTTTCATCTGTTTTTCGATGGCGACGGGGTCGTCGGTGAGTTCGTCGGGATGCCCTTTGGCATACAGGTTACCGATGACGTCGCAAAGGGTCGCGCCGCAATCGGCGATGGTGAGCAGTTCGTTTGCGAGTTGTTCGTCGGAACGCTCGTTTTTGTTGTTGCCGCCGCGGTAGAAGGTCGCATAGACGGGTCTGCCTTTCGCTTCGGCAAACAGACGGCGGTAAACGTCGGGGTTTTTCTCCTCGTCGCGCAACCATTCCAGTTGCATACCGAACGCGTCGGTGCCTTGACAGATCGCGTTGCGCATCAGGCGGACGGTGTTATCCGCCGTTTCGGAGATCGCCATGGTGGTGAGCAGAGGACGCTCGTGACCCAAAAAGGACGGTTTCATTCTTACGCCCTCCCCATCGCTTCGCGGCCGCCGTCGATCATCATATTGGTACCATTGATGAACTGACCTTTATCCGACGCCACGAACAGGCACAGGTCGATGATCTCCTGCGGTTCGGCGGCTCTGCCGAGCAGGGTGGGCATCTGCGCCATCGCGGCACGGGTGAGCACGGGACCGGGTGAGATACACACACTACGTACCCCGAACGGTGCGCCGGCTTGGGCGAGCGATTTGGTAAGACCGTACATAAGACCCACTTTCGCCACGCAATAGTCGGGACCGTACCCGCTGCCTTCCGCGCCGGTAATGGAACCGATATTGATGATCAGACCGCTCTTTTGTTCCATCATCGGTTTCATCACCGCGTGGGCAAAGTAGAACGGACCTTTCAGGTTAACGTCTAAACCCCAGTCGTACACTTCGATCGGCACGTCGGGGAAGGTGGGGTATTTTTCGATATCCACCTGCTTGATGCGAATGGACGAGCCGCCCGCGAAGTTCGCCATCACGTCGATTCTGCCGAACTGTTCGAGTGCCGCGTCGCGCGCCGCACAGACTTGTGCGTAGTCGCGCACGTCGCACAGTTGCGCGTAGGCTCTGCCTTGTCCTTTTTGGTTGATCTCGTTTACCTTTTCGGCTAATACCGCTTCGTTAACGTCGCACATCAACACGTTACCGCCGAGTGCAGCAAAATTCTGCGCGAATAACAGCCCCATACCCGAGGCGGCACCCGTTGAGATGGCTACTTGTCCCGTAAAATCCATTTTGAATTCCCCCTTTTTTCTTGATTGTACCGTCTGCCTGTCTGTTTTTCAATAGGAAAAACGATAGCATTTTATCTTTTCTGATACTTTTTGTGCCGCTTTTGCTTGACATTGTTGATAAATTTGATATACTCAGCGTAAGAGGTGATAAAATGGATGCGTTGGCATTGACCCTTTCGTCGGTGGAAGAAGTGACGCTGTTTCAAGCAAAGCGGGGACACGTCAACACCGTCAATAAACGATGGTCGAACGGTCTCGCGTTGTGTCTTCGCGGACAGATCACCTATACGATGGGAAACCGTCAATTTGTACTGAACGAAAACCGCGCAGTGTTGTTGCCGAAGGGATGCGATTACTCGTTCGTATGCGACGAGGAAGGGGTATTCCCCGTCGTCAATTTTTCGTGCGTGGGGTTGTCGGCAACCGAACTTCAGGAATTTGAACTATCCGATGCCGCGTCGTGTATCCGCTCGTTTAAACGATTGCGACAGGCGTTTCTTGAGCCCGATACGCGCCTCAAACGGTTTGCGCTTACGTACGAGTTGCTTCACAAGGTCACCGACCGCCGTAAAGCGGTACCCGACCCCTTGCGCCGTGCGATACAGTATATGGAAGAACACCTCGGCGATCCCGACCTGTCCAACGTAAAAACGGCAGAGCAGGTGGGAATCAGCGAGGTGTATCTGCGTCGATTGTTTGATCTCTACCAACACACGTCACCGAGACAGTACGTGTTGGCGCGGCGGATCGCGAGGGCGGAACAGTTGCTCACCGATACCGCGTTGTCGGTGACGGCGGTCGCGGAACAGTGCGGATTTTCCAGCGTATATCATTTCTGCCGTGCGTTCAAGCAAAAGACGGGGATGACCCCCACTCAGTATGCCGCCGCGCATAAAGTGTATCAAATCTAACTTGAAAACCGGTAAAAACGTACTATAATGAAAGGCAAAGGGAGGCCGTGTTATGAACGTATTGAAAACCGCACCCGCGGTGTTTGCCGTGGGGAAAACGTATCAGATCTTCGTACCCGTCACCTGTGAAACGCTGATGTGTGTCAAGGTGGGGGACGAACGGTATTACGACGAGAGCAACGGGACGTTTCGTTCCCACGTGTCGGTACACCGTATGGAAGTGCCGATGGCGGCACTGGACGAAGCGAAAGAGTATACCATTTGTTACTATCGCATCATTGAGCGCAAACCCTATTTTACCGAAACCCACGAAGAGGAGTATGAAACCTTTTCGTTTACCCCCGTGACGGGCGATACCGTACGCGCGTATCAGTTGGCAGATACCCATAATCTGGTGGAGGAGCCCATCGGGGCGGTGCGCCGTTTTGAACAGGAATACGGCGCGATCGATTTTCTCATCTTAAACGGGGACATTCCCGATCACAGCGGGGATATCCGCAATTTTGACAACATTTATCGGTTGGTGGGCACCCTCACGGGCGGTCGGATCCCCACCGTCTTCTCGCGCGGTAACCACGATATGCGGGGAATCTGTGCGGAAAATCTTGCCGAGTACACCCCGACCGAAAACGGCAATTCGTATTTCTCGTTCCGTCTGGGGAGTTTCTGGGGAATCGTACTGGATTGCGGTGAGGACAAAGCCGATTTCCGCGACGAGTACGGACACACCATCTGCTGTCACCCGTTCCGTTTGCGCGAGACCGCCTACTTAAAAGAGGTCATCCGCAACGCGGCAACCGAATACGACGAGGGCGGGGTGACCCGCAAACTGGTGATCGTACACAGCCCGTTTACGCGGCGGTATCGCGAACCGTTCAACATTGAAGAGGACATCTATGCCGAATGGGCAGCGCTGCTGCGCGAACACGTGAAACCGGATCTGATGTTGTGCGGACACGTGCACACGCAACAGATCAATCCCGTCGGTTGTGAACACGACGTGTTCGGGCAACCGTGTCCCATCGTCATCGGGTCGACCGTGAAGATCCCCGAAAAGTATTACGCGGGAACGGGATTTTTGTTCGAGGGCGAGTCGGTCACCGCCGTGTTTACCGACAAAGACGAGATATTGGGTGTTAATAAGGTCCTGTAACGCAAGACCGCGACGATCGTCGCGGTCTTTTTTATCGGTTATCCGCAACGCAATATGTCGGATTTTTTCTCCTTTTGTCGCATATTTGCATTTACAAAGGAAACAAAACCATCGTATAATATAGGTAAAAGAATCGGTCTGCAGGAGGTATCGCTATGAAAAATATCGGGTATACTCACGTCACGGTCAACGACGGATTTTGGAAAGAAAAGCAGGATATGGTGCGTCGCACGACGGTGGATGCCGAGTATAAGCGGTTTTCCGAAACGCACCGTTTTGACGCGATGTTGTTCAACTGGACACCCGAATCACCGTTTACCCCTCACGTGTACTGGGATTCGGATATCGCCAAATGGATGGAAGGTGTCGCGTATCTTCTCCGTTTCGAGCGTGATCCCAAATGGGAGGCGGTCATCGACGCGGTGGTGGACAGTATCGAAAAAAATCGCGACGAGAACGGGTATTACAATTCCCATTATCTGCAAATAGAACCTGAAAACAAGTTTTCCCACCGCGAGTATCACGAACTGTACTGCGCGGGGCATCTCGTGGAAGCGGCGGTCGCGTATGCCGAGGCAACGGGGAAACGAAAATTCCTTGATCTGATGTGCGATTACGTCGATTACATCGAAAAGCGGTTTAAGATCGAACAGTCCACCCCGTTCGTCACCCCCGGTCATCCCGAGTTGGAGTTGGCTCTGGTGAAACTGTATAAGGCGACGGGTGAAAAACGGTATTTAGAACTGTCCAAATTCTTTGTCGATATGCGCGGCAACAACGACAAAGACGTAAACTTCGTTCCCAAAGAACAGGATATGATCCACTGTGAAATGGACGCACTGCCGCTTCGCGAGATCAGCGATCCCCGCGGTCACGCGGTACGCGCAATGTATCTGCTCGCGGGAATGACCGACGTAGCATTGGCATACGGCGACAAAGAACTGCTCGACGCGTGCGAGCGGGTGTATCAGACCACCGTGAATCGGCGGATGTATATCACCGGCGGTGTAGGGTCTTCCCACAACGGTGAGTCGTTTGCCGCTGACTATTATCTGCCCAACCGCACCGCATATGCGGAGACCTGTGCGTCGATCGGTCTTGCGTTGTTCAGCCACCGTATGTCCGAAACGAACGAGAACGCCGGGTATGCCGACACGGTGGAACGCGCCCTCTACAACAATATGTTATCGGGTATCTCGATGGACGGGGACGCGTTCTTCTACCAGAACCCGCTGGAGATCGACCTTGAGTTCAATCACACCAATATTTACCATTGTGTGAAAGACCGATTCCCCATCACCCGCCGTCCGCAGATGTATAACTGCGCGTGTTGTCCGCCCAACGTGTTGCGGATGATCGCGTCGATCGGCGGATACGCGTACGCGCAAAACGACGATACGGTGTTTATCAACCAGTTTATCGATTCTACCTTAACGATAGACGGTACCACCCTCACGGTTAAGACCGCCTATCCCGCCGACGGAAAACTGACGATCACCTGCCGCAGTGATAAACAGCAGTTAGCGGTGCGTATCCCCGCGTGGTGCGATACGGTGGTGACCGATACCCCCTACACCGCCGCAAACGGGTATGCGTATTTCGATCTGCACGGGGAGGATACCCTGTCGATCGAATTCCCGATGGAGGTACGGGTGATCGCCGCCAACCTGACCGTTCACGAAAACGCGGGACGGGTCGCGGTGACGCGCGGACCGATCGTGTACTGTGCCGAATCGGTGGATAACGGGGAGGATCTGCGTTGCGTGTCGATCGATCCCGACGCACCGTTTACGCTCGGCGAAACGGCATTTCTGTTGCCGAATCTTCAAACGACGGGATACCGTCCCGTTAAAACCGACGGGTTGTACGGCAAGGCGACCAAAGAACGCGACGCGTTCACCCTCAACCTCATTCCCTACTACGCGTTCGCCAACCGCGAAGAAGCGTCGATGCAGGTGTGGTTTTTGCAAACACGATAACACAAATTACAAAACGGGATGATCCGCGCGGATCATCCCGTTTTTGATTTTAGCAACATTTGATAAGGAATACGCAATTTCGGCTATAGTAGAATAAAACTATACGCTTTGCAGAGAATGCAATGTTTTTTGCAGATTATCCTATTTACTTTGCTATATCCGTTTTGTAAAATGAATTCAGAGTAGATCCACCGTTTCGGCGCAAACGTTACTTTGAGTGGGGTGAGTAAATGGAAACGCCTATAAAACCGCATACGGTGCGATACACCGACGAGGCGGCGATCACCACGGCGAAACGGTATATTGCCGACAACATTGAGCGCGCGCCCACCGTGCGGGAGGTTGCCGCGTATACGTTTGTCAGTCCGCGTCATCTCACGCGTCTGTTCCAACTGTCAACCGATATGACACCGGGCGAATACATCGCCGCCGCGCGGATCGAGCGGATCGTCGCGTTGTTGCGAAATCCCGCGTTATCACTCAGCGAGATCAGTACGCAGATGCATTTCAGCAGTGAATGTTATTTCAATTCGTATTTTAAAAAGCACATCGGCATTCCGCCGGGTGAATACCGACGTCGTTCAGGTTGAACGACGTCGGTTTTTTATAAAACAAACCGCTTGATTTTCGGGTGCTTAAACCGTATACTCGTAGTAGAAACACCAATAAGGAGGACGTTCTATGCGAGGATGCAATTTGTGGAGTTACACACCCTTTCGCCCGCCGCTGTTCGAGGTAGGCGACCCGTATATCTGTCGTGTGGTACCGTCGCCCACCGCCATTCATGTTGAATGGCTTGCAAAAGACGGCGCGACCGAGTATACGGTGTATTATCGTGTGCGCGAACAGGGCGATTTTATCCGTTTTGCGACGGTGACCGCTCTCGAATGTGATATCACGGGTCTTACGACCGATCTCGACTACGAGTTCTACGTGGAAGCGACGGGAAGTCGCAGTCGTATCCGTCTGGCACACACGGGTGAAATGGTGGGTGTGGTGATCAACTACTATCACCCCGAAGACAAAGCGTACGATTACGCGGGACATTGTTTATGTTCGCCGTCCCTGCTCAAACATCCCGACGGGTATCTGCTCGCGACGATGGACGTATACGGCGGCGGTGAACCGCAAAATCTCTCCTTCATTTTCCGTTCGGACGATAACGGCGAAACGTGGCATTACGTGAGCGAAGTGTTCCCGTGTTTCTGGGGCAGAACGTTCCTTCTCAACGGCGATCTCTATCTGGTCGGTATGTCCACCGAATACGGTGACCTGACGATCGGTCGCTCGACCGACGGCGGCAAGACCTTCTCGGCACCCGTTTCGCTTCTGCGCGGATTCGGCGGTAAAGGGGGACGCGGCGGTTGTCACCGCAGTCCTTCGGAAACGCTGATACACAACGGTCGCATCTGGTTTAACTTCCAATGGGGATCGTGGGACGTGTGGCAAGGGTACTATCACAGTGAACTGATGGCGTCCTGTCCCGTCGATGCCGATCCGCTGGTTCCCGAAAACTGGTCGTTCACCGAACCACTTATCTTTGACAAGAACTGGGACGGCGCGGTAGCGGATGCCGAAAACACCTACGGCACGATGGAGGGATCGCCGGTGGTCGGTCCCGACGGCAACCTGTATTGTATTTCACGGTACAACTATTCGGGCGGTACTCCGCCGTACGGTGTCATCGTGGCGTACAAGATCGACGAAAACGATCCCGAAGCGCCGATGGCATTCTCCCACACCATTCGGATGTCGTGCAACAACAACTCGAAACTCGCCGTTCAACGCGACGAGGTGACGGGACGGTATTTCTGCATCGCCAACGAGGCGGTGAATGAAGAGCAGGCGATGCGCCGCAATTTGTTGTCGCTGTTCGTATCGGACGATATGAACAACTGGCGGGTGGCGCGGCGGTTGCTGAACGCGCTCGATCAGGATAGGGAGAAGGTCGGGTTCCAGTACGTCAACTTTTTGTTTGACGGAGAAGACATTCTGTTCTTGTCCCGCACCGCTATCAATCAAGCGGAAAGTTTCCACAACACCAACTGTATCACCTTCCACCGCATCGAAAATTTCCGTAACTTATGATAAAAGACCGCCGACATCGTCGGCGGTCTTTTTATAATACTTCGTCCATAAACCGAAGAAGTTGTTCGAAGTTGCCGTGCGGGTAGGCGGTGATATCGGCGTCTTTGCGGTTAATGAGGTGGTCGGTGAGCAAAAACACCCGCATACCGAGTTGCGACGCGATCATATCCTCCCCCACGTCGTTGCCGATCATCAGGCATTCGTCGGCGCGCAGGTCGAACGCATCGAGCAGATCCTGATAGTACGCGAGGTTGGGTTTGCAGTGATAGGTATCCTCGTAGGTGGTGTAGCGGTCGAAATCGGACGGTTCAAGACCCGCCCAACGGATACGTTGTTCGGTCGCGACCGCGGGGAAGAACGGGTTGGTCGCCAAGATGACGCGGCGACCGTTGCCGCCCGCGCGCTCGACCGCCTGTTTCGCGTACGGGGTGGGGTGGCAGATCGCCTCGATCTTGCCGAACTCGTCACGGTAAAACCGGTCGAGTACCCAGCGGTCGTTCCGCGATTTCTCGCCGTACTGCGTCTCAAACACGCGCCAGAACACCGTTTCGTTGGTGGCGGCACCGTCGTTTTTCGCCATCGCGTAGATGCCGCGTTCGATGGTATCGGTGAGCAGTTTCGGTTCGTACCCGTGCGGTTCCATCAACGGGTTTAAATATTGATAATACGCGACGATAAACTCGTCGGCATCCATCGGCAGTAACGTACCGTCGAGGTCGAATAATACGGCTTTGATCAAGTCATCCACCTGCTTTCAAACAATCATTATACGGGATTTTTCAAAATTCGTCAATTGATAGTTGCAAAATAACGATAACACCGCTATAATGGCAGGGTATAAGGAGGAATCAAATTTGAACGTTCTGTATCTCATTTTGATCATTCTGTTTATTTCGGCACAGCATATCACCCGCAAACCGTATACCAAAAGGACGGAAGGGAAAGGCGCTTTTCTGTTTTCGTTGTTATCGGTCAGTGCCACGCTGTTGTTTTTCTTCCTCACCTCCGGTGAGTTGCATTTCGAGGCAACACTTCTCCCCTATTCCGCGTTGTTTGCGCTCGCGTACGGGTTAGGAACCGTTTTTACGGTACTTGCCGTCTCCTGCGGTCCGTTGTCGTTGACCACCCTGATCCTTTCCTACGCGTTGTTGTTACCGACCGTTTACGGATTGGCGGTATTGCACGATCCCATCCGCGTCTGGTTCTTCCCCGGTATCTGTCTGTTGGTGATCTCCTTATTTCTGCTCAACCGCAAAAGCGAAAAAAGTGCGCCGATCACCGCAAAATGGCTCCTGTATGTGATATTGGCGTTCCTTGGCGAGGGCGGTTGTACCGTTTCGCTCAAAATGCAACAAGTCGCATTCAACGGCGCATACAAAAACGAATTTATGTGTCTTGCGCTTTCGCTTGTCGTCATCACGTTGTGCGGATGCCTTGTGTTTTCAAACGAACGAAAGCACCTGAAAACCTACGTGAAGTCCGGTTGGTATCTGGCACCGCTTTGCGGTATCTTCAACGGGATCGTCAATCTGCTCGTTATGGTCCTGTCGGGTCCCGACGGTATGGCAGCGTCGGTGATGTTTCCGCTCATATCGGCGGGCGGCATCGTCACCACCTATTGCGTATCGCGGTTTTTATACAAAGAACAACTCTCCCCTTCTCAACAATGGGCATTGATACTGGGGATCGGATCGGTCGTGTTTCTGAATCTGTAAAATGACAAAAAAGCAGGCGAAGCCGTTGGCTTCGCCTGCTTTTTTCGTTATGCTAACAATTGATCTGCCGAAATACCGAACACGTCGGCAAACGCAACGATCTCAATATCGGTCACAAACCGTTTTCCGCACTCGATCCGTTGCACGGCGTTTTTATCAATGTCCAACCCGACCAACTGTAACCTGTCCGCCAACGCCCGTTGGGAGATGCCCATCTGCATACGATACCGCGCTACATTCTTGCCGCAACGGTTATTCAGTCCTTCGTCGGTTTTGTTGATAAACATACGCTTCCCTCGCTTTTGACATTCCGTGTTTTTCAAAACGGACAGAGAATGCGTTGCATTCTCTGTCCGTTTTCGTTTTGGTTTATGCCCCGAAGACCAGCCACAGGTAGATGTAGGCGGGGACGATCGCTGCCAGCGTGAAGGGGATGCCGATCTTGAAGAAGTCGCTGTTCTTGACGGTGTAGCCTTCGCGGCGAAGAATACCGATACCCGTGATGTTGGCGGACGCGCCGATGGGGGTACAGTTGCCGCCGAGGGTCGCGCCCGAAAGCAGACCGAAGTACAACACGGTCGGGTCGACGTTGAGCGCGGCGGCAAGACCGCCGATGACGGGGATCATGGTCGCGACGTAGGGGATGTTATCGATGAATGCCGAGATGACCACCGAACCCCACACGACCACCGTGTACAGAAGGAAGATATTCCCGCCGCCGACCTTGGCAAGCAAGTTCGCCGCTGCGTCGATGACACCTTGTTCGGTGATACCGCCGATCATCAAAAACAGACCGAACAGTAAGCCGATGGTTTCAAAGTCGATGGTTTTGAGCGGTTCGACGATCGCGTCGAGGGTGCGTTTGCGCGCAAAGTTATACACAAGACCGACAACGAGCAGACCGCAACAGATGAGACCGTTGGTCACGTCGGGTTTGTTCGGGATGAACGACGCGCAGATGAGTAACAGAATGGTGCCGAGCAACAGGATCGTAGGCACGTAATCGGTCACTTCGGTGCGCACACCCGTGCGCGGGATCGCATCTTTCTCTTTGCGGAACAGCCACAGTAAGATGATCGCGGATAACACCGCGCCGAGTTCCACCGCGAAGAACACACCTGGTCTGCCGTTGTACCAGAAGAAGTCCATAAAGGACATATCCAATGCCGAGCCGAGCATAATGGCGGTGGTGTCACCCACCAGCGTGGCGGCACCTTGCAGGTTGGAGGATACCGCGATGGCGATGATGAACGGGACGGGATTGGTTTTGAGTTTTTTACAGATCTCCAGCGCGACCGGCGCGATCATCAGTACGGTCGCGACGTTGTCCACAAACGCGGAGATGACACCCGCGAACAACGCCATCACCACCGCCGCCCATTGGACGTTCGGGACCCGTTCCATCAACAGGTCGGCGAGCAGTTCGGGCATACGGCTTTCGACAAACAGGGCGACGATGCCCATCGTACCCGCGATCATCAGCAGTACGTTAAAGTCGATCGCGCCGAAGACGTTTTGGAGCGGTAACATACCCGTGACGATGAAGATGAGCGCCGATGCGATCGCGATATACGGACGGTATTTGGAGAAGACGAGCATCAGTACGTAGGTGACAGCAAACAAGACAAGTGCCGGTATCATACAACATCCCTCTTTTCACATTTTTATCAGTGTACCATATTTTAAGGAATGATGCAACTATATTTCTTCGATCTTGATGAGGTTGGTGTTGCCCGACTGACCGGTCGTGTCACCGCCGGTGATGATGATCTTATCGCCTTTTTTGAGCGAGAGGGTCTGTTCGGCGATCTTTTTGGCGGTGTAGAACAGCACGTCGGTAGAGGTAAATTTCTCGCACATGGCGGGGGTCACACCCCACGACAGGGAGAGTTTCCGCCAGGTATTTTCGTCGGTGGTCAGACCGATGATCGGGACGGGAGAACGGAAACGGGAAACCATTCGCGCGGTCATACCCGACAACGAACAGGCGACGATGGCTTTCGCGCCGATATCGATCGCCATACCGCAGGTGGAATGGGAGATGGCGTCCACCGCGTTGCGGATCTGAAATTCGTTGCGGTAGAACCGTTTGTTGTAGTGAATGTTCTGTTCCGCCGTTTTTGCGATCTTCGCCATGGTGGCGACCGCTTCGACGGGATATTTCCCCGCCGCCGTTTCGCCCGACAACATAATCGCGCTGGTCCCGTCGTACACCGCGTTGGCGACGTCGGAGATCTCCGCACGGGTGGGGCGGGGATTCTGGATCATGGATTCCAGCATTTCGGTGGCGGTGATCACCCGTTTACCGAGCATACGGCATTTGGTGATCAGTTTTTTCTGAATGGCGGGGAGTTGTTCAAACGGGATCTCCACACCCATATCGCCGCGCGCGACCATGATCCCGTCGCACACTTCGCAGATCTCCTCAATGTGATCAAACCCCGACTGATTTTCGATCTTGGCGATCAGTTCGATGTGGTCGGCACCGATCTCTTTCAGGTATTCGTGCACGTCGACGAGATCCTGCTTTTTCGACACGAACGAACACGCGATGTAGTCCACCCCGTTTTGAACACCGAACGCAATATCCTGCTTGTCCTGTTCGGACAGGTACGGTTGGGTCATCACCTTGCCGGGGAAACTCATACTTTTACGGTCGGACAGTTCACCGCCGAATACCACGCGGGTATCAATACGGTCGTCACAGATGGCGGTGACCGTAAACGACAGCAGACCGTTGTTCAGCAGAATGGTATCCCCCACGTCGAGTTCGCGGGGTAGGTCAGCGTAACTGACCGACACTTCCCGTTCGTTGCCCACCACCTGTGCGGTGGTAAAGGTGAAGGGATCCCCCTCGTTCAACTGCACCTTCCCGTTTTCGAAGGTGCCGATACGGTATTCGGGACCCTTGGTATCCAACATCACCGCAATCGGCATTTGCAGATCGGTACGTACCTTTTTGATCATATCAATGCGCCGTTGATGGTCGGCGTGGGTATTGTGAGAAAAGTTGAGGCGGGCAACGTTCATACCCGCTTTACACATACCGATAAGTGTCTGTTCGTCGTTACACGCGGGACCGAGCGTGCAGACGATCTTGGTTTTGCGCATACTATCACTCCGTTTCGGTATTAGTATACACCGCCGCGACGAAAAACACCATACCGTTTCGGTTGATTTTTTTACATATATATGATAAAATAGCGAAAAAGCGAGGTGAACAACGTATGATCTTTGGTGCGATACTGGCGGGCGGTACGGGTACGCGGATGGGATCGGCACCGCTTCCCAAACAGTTTTTACCGCTCGGTGACAAACCGATCTTGTTTCATTCGTTGGACACCTTTTTGTCATACGACGGGTTGGACGCGGTGTATATCGGCATTCATCCCGATTGGGAGGACTATCTGTGCGAACTCATCGACGCGCGGTATACAGGTGCGGTACGCGAACGCATCCACGTTGCGGTAGGCGGCAGCGACCGTCATCAATCGTTGCTCAACGTCATTGCCGCAATCGAGGACGCGTACGGTGAGAGTGACGAGCATATCCTGGTCACCCACGACGCGGTACGTCCGTTCGTGACAGCGCGAATGATCGAGGAGAACATCGCCGCCGCGCGGGAATACGGCGCGGTCAACACAGTGATCCCGTCGGTGGATACCATGCTGTATTCCGAAAACGGCGAGGTGATCGACCGTGTCGCCGACCGTACGCGATTGTATCACGCGCAAACACCGCAATCCTTTCAAATGTCACTGCTCAGATCGTTGTACCGCTCGCTGGATGCCGAAAAGATCGCGCGGCTGACCGACGCGTGTTCGGTGTTCGTGGCGCACGGGAAAACGGTGCGGCTCGTACAAGGCGATCCGCAAAACCTCAAGATCACCACACCCGCCGATTACGCGATCGCACAAGCGTTAATGAAAAATCCCTGACACGACGTGTCAGGGATTTGTTTTATGTTTTATCCATCAGTTTGCGGATCTCCGCCTGGAACGAGTTGATATCTTTGAATTGACGGTAGACCGACGCGAAACGGACGTATGCCACCTCGTCGATCTTTTTGAGCGCTTCCATCGTGTATTCGCCGATCTGTTCGGTGGACACTTCCTTGTCGAGCGAGTTCTGGATACGCATCTCGATATCGGCGATGGCGTTTTCCAGCGTCTGTAACGTGACGGGACGTTTCTGACAGGCGCGGAGCATACCGTTTAACAGTTTGGTACGGTCAAACAGTTCGCGCGATCCGTCTTTTTTGACCACGACCAGCGGTACACTTTCAACCATCTCGTAGGTGGTAAACCGCTTGGCGCATTTCAAACATTCGCGGCGGCGGCGGATACGGGTACCTTCGTCGGTAGGACGGGAATCGATAACTTTACTGTCTTCGGTTCCGCAAAACGGGCATTTCATCGGTGAACGCTCCCTTCACTAACTCAATACACGGTTATTGTACCACAAAGTATCGTGGTTGTGCAAGTAATTTTTTCATTTACGTACATACTAATCCCGTAACGGAGGCTTTGTTATGTACGGTATTATCAAACGGATGCTGGATCTGTGTTTGTCGGTGCTGTTGCTTATTTTACTCGCACCGCTTTTTTTGATCGTATTCGCCGCCATCCGCCGTGACGGGGACGGCGCGGTATTGTTTCGTCAAGAACGCGTCGGGCGGTACGGCAAACCGTTTACCATTTACAAGTTCCGCACCATGTCGGTCAAAGCACCCAACGTCCCGTCGGCGCAGATGAGTGACGGGTATCTCACCGAAACGGGGCGGTTGCTCCGACAAACCAGTCTGGACGAGTTACCGCAACTGTTCAACGTATTAAAAGGGGATATGAGTTTTGTCGGACCCCGTCCGGTGATCCCGTGTGAAGAGGAATTGTTGTCGTTGCGCCGAAAACTCGGTGCCGACCGCGTACTGCCGGGGATCACGGGACTGGCGCAGATCCTCGGTCGGGACGACGTCGCGCCCAAGCGGAAAGCGGAATACGATGCCGAATACGCGCGGCGGTGTTCGTTCTGGTTGGACGTGCGCATCTTTTTAGCATCGGTGAGCGCAGTATTAACGCGCGACGGTGCGCACTGAGTCAAGCCTTCCTGCATACTGTGTGTAGGAAGGGAGTGGTGACCGTGCAATTCTTTTTGGGAAGCAACACACCGTCGGGATTTCGGCATACCGCCGCCGAGTTGTACAGTGTCAAAGAGGGGTATCGCACCTATCTGTTATACGGTGCGGCGGGGTCGGGGAAATCCACCCTGCTCAAACGGGTATACGAGCGTCTGCGTGAAACCGATGAGGGGTGCGTATATCGGTGTTCGTCCGATCCCGATTCGTGGGACGGGGTGTGTTTTGAGGGAGCGCGGTGTTGCGTGTTGGACGCGACCGCGCCGCATACGGTCACACCGTCGTTGCTCGGCGGGTGTGAGCAATTGGTGCCGCTCACCGTCTGTACCGACGAACGGGTATTGTACCCCGAACGCGAGCGGATGCGGCAACTCACCGAGCAAAGCGCCGAAGGGCATTTGCGGTGTCGGCGGTTGCTTACGGGTGCGGCACAACA
Organism: uncultured Eubacteriales bacterium; assembly: GCA_964433065.1. Lineage (GTDB taxonomy): Bacteria > Bacillota > Clostridia > Oscillospirales > Acutalibacteraceae > RGIG3009. The sequence goes on from CAYSPZ010000001.1 coordinate 86,395, forward strand.
GTTGAGCGAAAATGAACGGCGGATGCGGGAACGGTTGGACTTGGATAAACTGGTAGCGTTCGCCGAGCGGTTGGCGCACGACGAGGCGGTACCGTGTGACGAGCCGTATCTCAAGCGGCGGTATCTGGCGGCGATCACCCCGCACGGGTTGCAGGTGCGGTGGGACACGGTACAGGCACTTTGTCCGCGCATTTACGTCATCGTGGACGAAGACGGTGCCGCCGCGACGCTTCTGATGCAGACGTTGTTACATAAAACGGCGGGGATGGGGCGGATCGCCTGTCCTTCTCCCCTGTTCCCCGACCGTCGGTTGAACGCGTTGTTGTTGCCGCAGACGGGGACGGCGTTCGTGGTATCGGATGCGCGGTTCACGGTGGATTTTCCCGTCTACCGCCGCATTCACGCGACGCGGTTTTACACCGACGACGGGGATCGTCAAAAGCGGTCGTTTTGCCGTCGCGCCGCCGACGAGATGTTAAACGGCGCGGCAGAGGCGATGGCGGATGCCGCCGCCGCACACCGTGAACTGGAACACATCGTCGGCGCGGCGACCGATTGGGACGCGGTAACACAGATGGGCGAACGGCTTTTGACGACGATTGCATCGCCCTGATATTCCGTACGATTTTTGTCTTGCACCCGCCCCCCTTGCCTAAAGGGGGGTGGATTTTTGCGTAGCAAAAAGACGGGGGGATATTCTAATTTGTGGAAGAAAACAAAGGGTAAGACATTAGCCTTAGTGGCAACCCCTCCGTCACGGCGAAGCCGTGACACCTCCCCTTACACAGGGGAGGCGAAAAACGGGCGGGCACAAGACATTAATTAGGCAGACAAAAAGCGCATAGGATCGTCCTATGCGCTTATCTTTTTTTATTTTTCTTCCTCTTTGACGGGGCGGAAGCCGTTGCCGAACACTTCGTCGGTGGTGGTGACGATGACGAAGGCGGCGGGATCGATGTCGGCGACCAGACGGCGCAGGGCATACAGTTGTGACGGGCGCACCGCACAGAGCAACACCTTGCGGGGTTCGCCGCTGTACGCGCCGACGCTTTCGAGTTTGGTACAACCGCGTCCGAGTTTTTGTATCACCGCGGCGGCGATCTCGTCTTCCTTGGTGCTCATAATCAGCGCCATCTTGCCGACGTTACCGCCGTAGACGACCGCGTCCATCACGCGCGAAGACACGAAAATGAGAATGACCGCGTACATGGCGGACGACACGTCGCGGAACACGAATGCCGCGAGGGCGACCACCGTCGCGTCCACCATCAGAATGATACGGCCGACCGACAGGTGGGGAAACCGACGTTCGAGCAGGCGGGCGATGATCTCACTGCCTCCGGTACACGAACCGCGCAAAAGCAACAGTCCCAGACCGAACCCCATCAGCAGTCCCCCGAAGATGGGGACGAGCAGGGAATCTTCCTTGACGAAGGTGGGAACGTACGGGGTGAGCAGGTCAATGGCAGCCGACGCCCAGACCGTACAAAATACGGTGCGCACCGTAAACGCGCGTCCGCCCTTGAACCACGACGCAATGAGCAACGGGATATTGAGCACCAGAATGGTGGTACCGATGGGGATACGCGCGTCTAAAAAGTTTAAGACGGTGGCGATACCCGTCAGTCCGCCGGGGGCGATATGGTTGGGTGCGGTAAAGATGATTACCGACAACGCGTACGCGATACCGCCGACGAGGTAACACAGCACGTCCAACAAAAACCGACCGACGGCGGCACCGCTTATCTTTCGCTTTTCACGGGGTTTGCGTTCTTTGCGCCGTTTCATTTCGGTTCCTCCTCGATGGCGAGTAAAAACAGTTCCCGCACACGATCGAGGTTGCCCGACAGGTACAGGTACCCGAACAACGCTTCCAATCCCGTGGCTTTGTGGTAACCGTCGCCGCTACGGGAAGTATGCGCGTTTCGTCCGCGTTTATACACCGCGACCTCCTGCTCGGTCAGATGGGGCATCAGGCGGTCGACCGCCTGTGCCTGTGCTTCGGCGCGTACCAGCGTGACCGAAAGTTTATGCAGTTCTTTGTTGGGGCGGTTGGCAAGCGATACCAACCGTTCCCGTACCATCAATTCGTACACACCGTCCCCCACGAACGCTAAATTGAGCGGACTGATCGTGCGCAGATCGACCTCGAGCGGTAATAAACGTTCCATATGACACCTCGTTAGAACACGAAATCAAATTCCAGATCGTAGATACTGACCGTGTCGCCTTCCGCGACCCCCGCATCGACCAGTTTCTGAATGACGCCGGTGGATTGCAATACCCGTTCGAAATACTGTAAACTGTCGGGTTCTTGCAGGTCGATGGTCTGTAACAGGCGGAGTAACCATTCCCCTTCCACGAAAAACACACCGTCGTGATTTTGAATGGTGACCTCTTTGCCTTTGAGCGATTCGATGTCCGCGACGGGGACGGGATCCGCTTCAAACGCGCGGATAGGCGGCAGTTGCGATAACCGTTCGGCGCACGCGTTGACGAGGTCGCCCGTTCCGTGTGCGATTGCCGCCATCATCGGGAAATACGCGTATCCGCGTTTTTTCATTTCTTCTTCGAATGCCGCCAACTGTTCGTCGGTCGCGAGGTCGCATTTGTTCCCCGCCACGATCATCGGACGGGCGGCGAGTTCGGGATTGAACTTTTCAAGTTCCGCGTTGATGGTATCGAAATCTTCGATGGGATCGCGTCCTTCACTGCCCGCCACATCGACGATGTGGACCAGCAGACGGCACCGCTCTACGTGCCGTAAAAATTCGTGACCGAGACCCACCCCTTCGCTGGCGCCTTCGATGACACCGGGGATGTCCGCCATCACGAACGAAACACCTTCCTGTACGCGGACGACACCGAGTACGGGGGTGATGGTGGTGAAATGGTAGTTGGCGATCTCGGGTTTGGCTTCACTGACCACCGACACTAAGGTGGATTTGCCGACGTTGGGAAAACCCACCAGACCCACGTCCGCGAGCAGTTTGAGTTCTAAACGCAGTTCGTATTCCTCGCCGGGTGTACCGGGTTTGGCGAAACGGGGGACCTGACGGGTGGGGGTGGCAAAATGACGGTTACCCCAGCCGCCTCTGCCGCCTTTTGCGGCGATAAACGGCTCGTCCGACGAGATATCCGCAAGCAGTCTGCCGGTCGCGTTATCGTACAGCAACGTACCGCGCGGTACCGCGATGACCAGATCGTCACCGCGTTTTCCGCAACAACGGTTGGTCCCGCCGTTTTCACCCGACGGCGCTGTGTATTTGCGTTTATACCGAAAATCCGACAGGGTATTACTGCCGTCCTGTGCGACGAACACGACGTTGCCGCCGCGACCGCCGTCACCGCCGTCGGGACCGCCAGCCGCCACAAACTTTTCACGGTGAAACGCCACCGCGCCGTGACCGCCGTTCCCCGCTTTGATGCGGATGACCGCTTTATCGATAAACATAGGATCTCCTCCTTTATGGTGTGCTTAGATGTGGAATCCTGCCCGAACGCAACAGTACCCGAGTATGTTGCGGCTTTCTGTCCTTGCGGACAGAGAAATTTTCGTTTCGCCTAAGCCGCGAAGCGCCGTTATCCTAACGGATCACAAGCGACAAGGCAACGGCGAACGGGAATTTATCGTTTGCAAGGCAGAACAAGGCGCAACAGATTCGGGTACTGTTGCGTTAAAAAAAGCGCAGCCGCATACTGCGGTTGCGCTTTTACAGACGGAATTATTCCGCGAAGCCGGATTGCACCAGAGCAACCAACGCTTCAACGGCGGCTTCTTCGTCCGCACCGTCGGCGATGATACGAATGTTCGTACCGCCCACGATACCGAGCGACAACACACCTAACAAACTTTTTGCATTGACGCGGCGCTCCTCACGTTCGACCCACAAAGAGGATTTGAACTCGTTGGCTTTCTGGATGAAAAAGGTCGCCGGACGGGCATGCAGACCGACTTGGTTCTGTACCAAAACATCTTTAACGTACATAATTTTCTCCCTTTCGTCTTTGCAAAATCTACTATTATAGTATACCAAAAACGACCCGCCAGTCAACAAATTTTCCTGCTAAAATCCGCCAAAAATCGCATTTTTGGAACTCTGCCCTATTTTGGACAACCGTCGACCGCGCCGTTTGTGCAATTTCACAATACTGTGGAAGAAATTTTATGTATCTTGTTCAGTTTCCTGCGCCCATTCGGCTAAAAAACTCTTTTCTTTCTCCGAAAGATCGGCATTTTTTAGCATATCGGGGCGGTGTTTTAAGGTGCGTTTGAGTGACTGTTCCCGCCGCCATTTTTCAATGTTGGCATGGTGACCCGACAGTAACACTTCGGGTACTTCCCGTCCTTCCCACACGGCGGGACGGGTGTATTGCGGGTATTCGAGCAAGGACGAAAAATGGCTCTCTTCGGTGAAACAGATCTCGTCCGCCAGTACACCCGGTACCATCCGCGAAACGCAGTCGACCAGTACCATCGCGGGCAGTTCACCGCCCGTCAGTACGTAGTCGCCGATGGAGATCTGCTCGTCAACGAGCGCGTCCAGTACCCGCTCGTCCACCCCTTCGTAGTGACCGCACAGCAGACACAGTTCGGGCAACTCGGCAAGTTCCCGCGCCCGCTGTTGGGTGAGGGTCTTGCCCTGCGGCGAGAGGTAAATGAGATGGGGCTTATGTCCCAGTTCGGCACACACCGCGCGAAAACAGTCGGCGATGGGTTGCGCGTTCATCACCATGCCCATTCCGCCGCCGTACGGGTAGTCGTCCACCTGTTTTTGTTTGTTTTCGGTGTAGTCGCGAATTTGATGACACCGAATATCCAGTATCCTCTTTTGCCGTGCGCGACCGATGATACTCTCGCCGAGTACCGCGTCGCACGCGTCGGGGAACAGGGTCAAAATATCAAATCTCATCGTCAAACAATCCTGCCATTGCAAAAATTCGGATCTCGCCGCCGTCGATGTCCACTTTTCGAATCACGTCGGGAATGGCGGGGATCAGGATCTCTTTCCCGTCGGTGGTGCGCAGATGATACACGTTGTTGGAACCCGTTTCGCTGACGTCCACACATTCACCGTAGACGGTGCCGTTATCGTCGTCCACCACCGAAAGCCCGATCAGGTCACAGATGAAATACCGTCCTTTTTCGAGTTTCACGTCCTTGCGGTTTAAGTACAGCACGGTACCGCGAAGCGCCTGTGCCTGTTCGACGGTATCCACACCGCCGAGTTTCGCGAGGACGATGTTCTTATGCGGACGGCAACTGACCTTGACGGGGCGGGCGCCCTCGTCAAAATACAGCGTCTTGATGGGGGTCAGTACGGCGGGGGAATCGCACCACGGTTGGATACGTACTTCGCCGCGCACACCGTGGGTGCCCACGATCTGACCCGCTTCCAGAAACCGTTTATTCATCGTACTGCCTCTTTCAACGCGTCGACGCGGTCGGTCTTTTCCCATTGCACGTCCACGTCTTCGCGACCCATATGTCCGTATGCCGCGAGCGCGCGGTATTGCGGACGGCGCAGTCTGAGCGTTTCAATGATGGCGGCGGGACGGAAATCGAACACCGCCTGCACCGCTTCGGCTAACCGCTCGTCCGACACGATGCCGGTCCCTTTGGTATCCACCAGCACCGATACGGGACGCGCCACACCGATGGCATACGCGACCTGTACTTCGCAACGGGTGGCAAGACCTGCGGCAACCACGTTTTTCGCGGCATACCGCGCCATATAACTGGCGGAACGGTCAACCTTGGTCGGGTCTTTGCCCGAGAACGCGCCGCCGCCGTGCGCGGCATAACCGCCGTAGGTGTCGACGATGATCTTACGACCGGTAAGACCGCTGTCGCCCTGCGGACCGCCGACCACGAACCGTCCGGTCGGGTTGATGAAGAATTTGGTGTTTTCGTCTAACAGGTGCGCGGGAACGGTCGGGCGAATGAGCAACCGCTCGATGTCGGCGCGGATCTGCGACAGTTCCACGTCGGCGGCGTGTTGGGTGGAGACCACCACCGTGTCCACGCGGACGGGGGTATCGCCGTCGTATTCCACCGTCACCTGCGTTTTCCCGTCGGGACGCAGATACGGCAACGTGCCGTTTTTACGAAGCGCGGTCAGTTCTTTCGCCAACCGATGCGACAGCGCGATGGGAAGCGGCATCAGTTCGTCCGTTTCGGTACACGCGTACCCGAACATCAAGCCCTGGTCACCCGCGCCGATACGGTCGTACGCGTCGGTACTCTCTTCACGGGATTCCCACGCATCGTTGACACCCATCGCGATGTCGGGGGATTGCTTGTCCAGTACGGTGAGTACCGCGCAGGAATTGCCGTCAAATCCGCCGTTACCGTCGTAGCCGATATCGCACACCACTTCGCGCGCGATGTGCTGAATATCCACCGTCGCGGTGGTGGTGATCTCGCCCATCACCAGCACCATACCGGTGGTGGTGACCGTTTCACACGCTACGTGCGCGTCGGGGTCTTGCGCTAAGATCGCGTCTAAGACTGCGTCGGAGATCTGGTCGCATACCTTGTCGGGATGCCCCTCGGTCACCGATTCAGAAGTAAAGAAATGTCTTGCCATTTGTATCATCCTTTCTTGTTAAACCGGAAGGCGGCACTCGAGACGCCTTCAGAAGGTGGCTTGAGTAGACAAACCTGTTTTAAAGCGAGGAGATTTCGAGGGGAGTTTTGTTCAAGTTGTTCGATGCAAGGCTTTGTGCCCTTGCGAGAACAAATTGGGCAAAAACACCCGAAATATACCGCTTTAAAATTGGTTTGGACTGCTCGAGACGCCTTCAAATCAAAAATGCGCTCGGCGTGAGCCGGGCGCATTCCCACCTCATCTGCCGGTTTTGATACCGCAGGATTTAGCACCTTGCTTTGTGCAGGTTGCCGGACTTCACAGGGCCTGTTCCCTCCGTCACTCTTGATAAGGACATATTCAGTTCGCTACACATTGTATCACATTTTCGGCGGTTGTCAAGAGGAAATTCTTATCACCGTTCCCATTTGTCGCACAGTTGGTTGATGCGATCGGTAAACTTCGCGATATCCTTGTTGGAACGACCGCGACTGTTTTCCGCCAAATGCAGCAACCGTTGCGCGGCGGCGATGAGTTTCGCGAGGACGGTACTGACCTGCGCGGACTTCTGTTTACGTTCGATGCGTTTACGGTCGCCCGCCGCCGTCTGCAGATCGGTCATAAGATCCCACGCGTCCCCGCTGTACGGCGCGACGGCGGCGATCCCCCGCTCACGGCGGATGCGTTCTGCCATCACTTCACAGGCGGTCTCTTCACCGTGATTGACGAATACCCGCGTCGGGGGTGTCGAGAACGCGCCGATCCATCGCAACAGACCGTTGTCGTCCGCGTGACCGCTGATACTGTCGAGTTTCGCGATCTCGGCATTGACGGTGATGGTCTCGCCGAACAGGCGCACCGTTTTCGCGCCGTCCAGCAACGCTCTGCCCACCGTGCCGACCGACTGGTATCCCACGAACAACACGGTGCTTTCGGGTCGCCAGAGATTATGTTTCAGGTGATGGCGGATGCGTCCCGCTTCGCACATACCGCTCGCCGACAAAATGACTTTACTGCGTTTGTCCTCGTTGATGGCGCGGGACTCGTCGGCGGTGACGCTTACGGAAAGACCCGCAAACCGCAACGGGTCGACACCGTTGTCCAGCAACGATAACGTATGTTGATCGAAACAATCCCGCGCGCGGTTGTCGAACAGGGCGGTGGCTTCCACCGCCATCGGACTGTCCACCACTACCGCGAAATCGGGGTAGCGGGGGGTGAGATTTTGTTGTTTGATTTCGCGCAGAAAATAGAGCAGTTCCTGCGTACGACCCACCGCAAATGACGGAATGACCACGTTGCCGCCGCGGTCAAACGTGCGGTTGATGACGGCGGCGAGTTCCCGCACGTAATGGGGAGCCGCGCCGTGCGAACGGTCGCCGTAGGTGGATTCCATCACCACGTAATCGGCGGGCGGCGGAGTCTGCGGATCGCGCAGGATCGGCTTGTTGATGTTGCCGATATCCCCCGAAAAGACCACCCGTTTGGTGATCCCGTTTTCGCATACTTCGGCGGTGACCGATGCCGAACCGAGCAGGTGACCCGCATCGGTGAACCGTAACGTCAGCCCGTCACCCGCCGCGATGTCGGTATCGTAGTCGCAGGGGACGAATTGTTTTAAGACCCCTTCCACGTCTTCCATCGTGTAGAGCGGCACGTACGGGTCGTGACCCGCGCGTTTGCCTTTGCGGTTGCGCCATTCGGCTTCGAATTCCTGAATGTGCGCACTGTCGCGCAACATCAGCGCCGCCAACCGACAGGTCGCGGCGGTCGCGTATACCGCGCCGCGGAACCCCTGCGCGTACAACATCGGGATCTTGCCCGAATGGTCGATGTGCGCGTGGGTGAGCAGTACGGCATCGATCTCGCCTGCCGCAACGGGGATCTGTTGGTTTTCGAACATATCCTGCCCTTGTTCCATACCGCAATCCGCCAAAACGTGACGGTTGCCGAAGGATAACAGGGTGCAACTGCCGGTCACTTCGTGCGCGGCACCTAAAAACGTTAGCTTCATTCGCGGTCACTCCTTATAGAAAAAGCAAACGGTTGGGGCGTTTCGTCCTTTTTTCTATTATACACGGTTACCGCACAAAAAACAACAAAAAAACAAGTGGACACCTTTCAACGTTTGCGAAGCAAACATTTCATTCTGTCCTAACAGAATTTCACGTTGCCGAATGCAACATTTCATTCGCCATCAGGCGAATTTCATCGGTTGCCGTCAGGCAACCTAACTCTTATCCCCCGAACGGGTGAACAGTGCGCACAAGAACGAGAGCGCCATCGCGGCAGTGATACCGCCTGCCGTACCGGTCAGACCGCCGGTGAAAATGCCGAGCCATCCGTTCTGCGCGATCCCTTCTTGTACCCCTTTGGCGAGGGAATACCCAAACCCTGTGAGCGGTACGCTCGCACCCGCGCCCGCGAATTCCACCAGCGGTTCGTATACCCCCACCGCGGTGAGCGCGACACCGAGCGTCACGTAAATGACCAGTATGCGGGCGGGTGTCCAGTTGGTCAGGTCGATGAGCAGTTGACCAAGCATACATATCCCGCCGCCCACCGCGAACGCTTTGACAAACATCCAGATATCCATTCATTCACCCCGTTTTGTTCGGTCGGTTTTGGGCAATCCCTGCGCGATGGTGGGGAATACATTGTCCGAATCGGCGGTCGGTTGGATCTCGTAGGTGCCGTAAAAATTGATCAGTTGCTCGGCGGTTTCGGGTTGACCGCTCTTCGCCGGCAACGTGAGCGGTTGGTCGAGGTGTTGTTGTTTGTCACACATATTGTTTCTCCTTTACACAGTCAAATGAACGAGATGGGCAATGGACGGGATACTCTCCCCTTGCTGCGAAGAGGTGGGCGACATCAACGCACCGGTCGCGACGAACAGACCGTTGTGCCACGTCCCCCGTTCTAAGTTGCCGAGAATGAGCGAACACAGTACCGCCGCCGAACATCCGCAACCCGAACCGCCCGCGTGAACGTCCTGTGTTTCGCGGTCGAAGATGAGCATACCGCAATCGAAATAGTTGTCACCGAGCGGTGTGTGTTCCCGTTCCATCAGTTGTTGCAACAGTCCGCTCCCCTCCACCGCGAGGTCGCCCGTGGCGATGAAATCGTAGTCGTCAGGACGGGTACCCGTGTCGGCGAAATACCGAAGCAGGGTATCCGCCGCGGCGGGTGCCATCGCCGCGCCCATATTGTTCATATCGGTGATCCCCGCGTCGACGATGCGCCCGAAACACACGTCCGACACGTGAACGCGTCCGCCGCCGAGACCCACGATCACCGCGCCCGACGCGGTGGCGGTCCATTGTGAGGTGGGGGTACGTTGACTGCCGTATTCGAGCGGAAACCGAAACTGCCGTTCCGCCGTACAGAAATGCGACGAGGTGACCGCCGCCGCGATGTCGGCGGCACCGCTGTCCACGAACACGGCGGCGAGTGCCAATGTCTGTGCCATCGTCGAACACGCGCCGAACTGACCGAGCAACGGGACCCCCGATTCGCGGTGTCCGAAGGTGGACGCGATGTTCTGGTTGAGCAGGTCACCGCCGAACAGGACGTTCACCTGCGACGGCGAAAACCCCGCCTTGTCGAGCGCGCGGTTGATGGCTTCTTTTTGTAGGCGGCTTTCGGCTTTCTCCCACGTTTTCTCCCCCATTCGGGTATCGGTGAACACCGCGTCAAACCCACTGCCGAGCGGTCCTTCGCCTTCCTTTTTTCCCACCACCGACGCGTATCCCATCACCGTCGGTCTGCCCGACAAGGTGACGGTATATTGTCCTTTGCGTTCCGGCATCCGTTTCTCTCCTTTTTTAATTCTGCACTTAGTATGTACCGTTTTTTCGGAAATAACGATTGATTTTTTTAAAGCCGTATACTACAATGTGTGTGAGGTGATTTTGATGAAGATCGTAACCTTTAACCTGCGATGCGGTTGGAACGAAGACGGCATCAACGAATTCCGCGCACGGTTCGGGTTTATCGTGGAAAAAATCGTGAACGAAGCACCCGACGTGATCTGTTTTCAGGAAGTGACCGAACGCAATCTGCCGTTTTTAGAACGTGCGCTTCCCGAATACGCGTTTATTTACAACGGGCGGAATGCCGACCATCGCGGCGAGGGACTCGCGACCGCCTATCGGTCAGAGCGTTTGTCGCTCGTATCACACGACGCGTTCTGGACGTCCGACACACCGTATGTTCCGGGCAGTCGGTTCCCCGACCAAAGTTTTTGTCCGCGCGTATGCCAACACCTGCAACTCCGCCGCAAGGACGACGGGTTTATCTTCCGCGTATACAACGTGCATATGGATCACATATCGGAAGACGCGCGGGTGCATCAAGCGCAGTTCCTCGTCCCGTTTATCGAGGCGGACAGCAAAGCGTTCCCCCACCCGCTTTTGCTGATGGGCGATTTCAACACCACCCGCGAAAAGGCGAGTTACCCGCTCTATCGTGCGGCGCTCACCGATCTGACCGAAGGGATCGGCGGTACGTTTCACGGGTACGGCAAGAGCGATCCCGTCTACCAGATTGATTTTATGTTCGGGTCCGGCGAGTTTGCCGCCGCACCCTACCGTGCCTATCGGTGGGACGACTGTTCCAACGGCATCTATCTGTCGGATCACTATCCCGTGTGCGTGGATACGGAGATATAACAAAAGAGGTGCAACGCTTAGCGTTGCACCTCTTTTTTGAACGGTTTATTTCGTTTTCAGCAGATCGCGGATCTCGCGGAGGATATCGTCGGTGGTCTCGACCGGTTCTTCGACCACTTCTTCCACAACCTCTTCCGCAACCTCTTCCTCTTTGCCTTTCAGCAACGATTTGGTGCCGTTTTGCAGGGCGAGGATGATCTTCAGCATCACGAACACCGAGAACGCGACGATCAAAAAGTCAATGATGTTCTGAATGAATACACCGTATTCGAGCGCCGATTCGGCGATGCCCGCCGCTTCGTCGGCGGGGGTGATGACCCATTTCCAGTCGGTGACGTCGAGCCCGCCGGTCGCTAAACTGATGAGCGGCATAATGACGTTGTTAACCAGACTGGTCACGATCTTGTTGAACGCGCCGCCGATGATGACCGCAACCGCCATATCGACCACGTTGCCTCTGGCAATGAACCCTTTAAATTCTTCCCAAAACTTTTTCATACTATCTCTCCTTTTTTATTTCCTTCGCAACCTGCGAAAAAATGACTGTAACACCGCGGCGCATTCCGCTTCCAGTACACCGCCCGTCAGCGCGGGACGGTGGTTGTACGGGAGTGCGAACAGGTCGGTGAGCGACCCGCACGACCCCGCTTTGGGATCGGGTGCGCCGTATACCACGCGGTCGATCCGCGCATTGATGATCGCGCCCGCGCACATCGGGCAGGGTTCCAGCGTCACGTACAACGTGCAACCCGACAGCCTCCATCCGCCGAGCAGGGCGCAGGCATTGTGGATCGCCTCGATCTCCGCGTGGGCGAGAGCGTTTTTGCCCACCTCGCGGCGGTTGCGACCGCTCGCGATCACCGCACCGTCTTTCACGATCACCGCACCGACGGGAACTTCCCCCTCGTCGGCGGCATCCGCCGCGAGGACGAGTGCTTCTTTCATAAAGTCTTCATCACTCACAGCATACTCACCACCAATTGTATCACCAGCCACACCGTCGCGCAGATCAGCGCGGGTGAGGTGAACGGGGCGGTGACGCGACCCGTCGCGGATAACAACGACGCGCCGTTGCCGCCCGCCGTGAGCGCGGCACAACGTTTACGCGAGAACAGTACCGCTGCACCGATCGTACCGAGCAGGATCGCGGCGGAGAACAACAACATCACCGCGCCGCCGTCTTTGAGATCGGGATACCGCGCGGACAGGTAATCCATCACCACCGCCATTAAATTGTTGAAGAAGTGCAACAACACCGACGGCAGGATACTGCCCGTTCGGGCGAACAACCAACCGAGGATGAGACCCATTAAAAACGCGAACGGGACTTGCAGGATGTTGCCGTGGAACAGTGCGAACAACAGTGCCGACAACACCACCGACGCGGTGGTACCGCAACAGCGGAGTGCGCCCTGTACGTACGCGCGGAACACGATCTCTTCCGCGAGGGCGGGTAAAACAGCGGTGGAGATGACGTTGAGCCACAGACTGGTCGCGGTGGGTTCCACCGTATCGGGGAAGGTGGGGATGGGTACCCCGAACGATTCGAGCAATACCATCAGCCACGAGGTGGCGAGATTGGCGAGTACCGCGAATGCCATACCCGCGAATGCCAACGCAAACACTTCGCCGAGCGGCATCCGCTTGACGGGAAACGGTGATACGCGGGAACGGGTCGTGATCCCGATAAACAGGGCGGGTACGGGGATATAGAGCACGTACCACAACATTTGTAACAGGCAGTACGCGGTGTTGGAAAGTCCGTAAAGCGGTTCACCCGTTCTGAGAAACCCGACCGCCGCTAACACGATGTTGAGCAGTTGGATCACCGCCTGCATACACAACATGGCGAGCAGGATACTGCCGACGAAGTTACCGTTGCGTCGCGCGGCAGCGGTTTCGGATTGTTGCGGGGTGAGTACGGGGGCGGGAAGCCATTCCATCGGCGGTCCTCCTTCTTACGAATATAGGTACAGTATAGCGTATCCCGAGCGGTTTTTCAAGAAATTTTATAAAAACGGTTGCCGAGCGGTGTTTTTTTCGGTATAATGATGAGGTGTTATGAAAGGAGTTGCAACTATGAGCAAAATTCAGATGACCACTCCGCTTGTGGAGATGGACGGGGACGAAATGACCCGCATTTTATGGAAAGAGATCAAGGATCGGTTGATCTTACCGTTTGTGGATCTCAAAACGGAATATTACGATCTGGGGTTACCCTACCGTGACCAAACCAACGATCAGGTGACGGTGGATGCCGCGAATGCCAACAAGAAATACGGTGTGGCGGTCAAGTGTGCGACCATCACCCCCAACGCGCAACGGGTGGAGGAATATCACTTAAAAGAGATGTGGAAAAGCCCCAACGGCACCATTCGCGCCATTTTGGACGGGACGGTGTTCCGCGCGCCGATCGTGGTGAAGGGCATCACCCCCACCGTATCGACCTGGAAGAAACCCATCGTTCTCGCGCGTCACGCGTACGGGGACGTGTATAAGAACAGCGAACTGTATGTGGACGGACCCGCGACGGCGGAACTTATCGTCACCTATCCCGACGGACGGGTGGACCGCAAAGCCATTCACGAGTTTAAGGGCGGCGGTGTGATCATGGGTATGCACAACACCGACGCGTCCATCTCGAGTTTTGCGCGGTCGTGTTTTAACTACGCGTTGTCGTTAAAACAGGATCTGTGGTTCTCCACCAAAGATACCATCTCCAAGACCTACGATCATCGGTTCAAGGATATCTTCGCCGAGATCTACGAAGCCGAATACAAAGCCGCGTTCGAAGAGGCGGGTATCGAATATTTCTACACCCTCATCGACGACGCGGTCGCGCGTGTGGTGCGGTCGGAAGGCGGGTTCATCTGGGCATGTAAGAACTACGACGGCGACGTGATGAGCGATATGGTCGCGACCGCGTTCGGTTCGCTCGCGATGATGACCAGCGTACTCGTTTCGCCCGACGGCAACTACGAATACGAGGCGGCGCACGGTACCGTCACCCGCCACTATTACAAGCACCTGAAAGGGGAAGCGACCTCCACCAACTCGGTGGCGACCATCTTCGCGTGGTCGGGTGCTCTGCGCAAACGCGGTGAACTGGACGGTCTTGCCGATCTTATGAAATTCGCCGACGCGCTGGAAGCCGCGACCATCGCCACCATCGAAGACGGTGTGATGACCGGTGACCTGTACGCGCTGTCCACTTTGGAAAACAAACGCAAGGTCGGATCGGTCGAATTTTTGGACGAGATCGCAAAACGCATTAAAATTGCTTGACAAGCGGAATTTTCAGGAATATAATGGAGAAAATTGAACAAGGGGTGCTGAGTGATCGGCTGAGAGAGGCTTCTGCCTTAACCCTGTAACCTGATCCGGATAATGCCGGCGGAGGGATGTTTCATACAACACGGTTACCCGTGTACGCATGCGTGTATGGTAGCGCCCTTCCCGTTCGGGAAGGGCGTTTTTCATTCCTGTTCAATTTTAAAAATTTGAAAAGGAAGTGTTAAAATGACACAAAAATCGGTCTATCGATTGACCGAAAGTGCCGTGCTACTGGCCATTGCATCGGTACTGTCGGTCATCAAACTCGTGGATATGCCGTACGGCGGCAGTGTGACGCTGATGAGTATGCTACCGCTCATCATCATCGCCTACCGTTACGGGACGCGGTTCGGTCTGGTTGCCGCCACCGCGTACAGTCTGATCCAACTGTTACTGGGACTTGACAATCTCAGTTATGCCACGTCGTTCGGCGCGGCGGTCGCCATCATCGTGTTCGACTATCTCGTCGCGTTTTTGGTGTTGGGGCTTGGCGGTATTTTCCGCAAAGCGGTGTCCCATCAAGGGTTGGCACTCTCGCTCGGTGCGGTGATGACGGGGGTACTGCGGTATCTCTGCCACGTCATTTCGGGTTGTACCGTGTGGTACGGGTTATCCGTCCCCACCGCCGAATCGCTCGTCTACTCGCTTGGGTATAACCTGTATATGCTCCCCGAGATCGTGATACTGGTCGCGGGTTCGCTGTACCTGTCGCGCATCTTAAACTTCGGCGGACAGAACATCACCCGTTCCCCCGCGACCGAAACGCTTTCGGTCGGTTCGGCGGTACTGTCGGGTCTGGGCGCGAGTGCGGCAGTGATCGCGGCTGTCTGGGACGTGGTGATCATCACCCCCTACCTGCAGACCCCCGACGCGGCGGTGTTCCTGCAAGGATTGCAGAACGTACCGTGGCTCACCGTCGGCATCGTGACGGCGGTCGGCGCGGGATTATGCGTGTTGTTCACCGCATTGGCGGGGAGGAAAAAATAAGGGGTCTTTGCGGGGACAAGACAGAAGTCTTAGTGGCAACCCCTCTCCGGATTAGATTTAGTGGCAATCCCCCCGTCTTCGCCAACGGCGAAGACCCCCCCTTTTACACAAGGGGGCGAGAACGCGCGAAAAACGCGGTCACACGACGTGTGACCGCGTTTTGTTATGCGTCGTTGATCGTACAGGAGATCCATTTGCCGCGTGTGAAATCGGGGAACGCGACCGGCGCGGATCCCATTGCGATGGATTGCTCGGACAGGGCGGTGATCGCCATCCAGGTCGCCGCGTCGTACACGTCGACCGGCATCGGTTTGCCTTCGCGCAAACAACCGAAAAACGCTTTGAAGGTCATCCAGTCAGCGCCGTCGTGCGCACCGTGTTCTTCCTCTGCGGCGAGTTGTTCGCGCCATTCGTCGGACTCGTACTGCGCCGCGTACTCTTCTGCGTTGCCGACCTTTTCTTTGCGCCAGACGTATTCCTGCTCGTGGTCTTCGGGTCGGTCGAGATAGATGGTATCGAGGTCTTCCTGATACATACCGCCCGTACCGCGAACGGTGATACCCATACTGTAATAGCGCGGCAGAGAAGTGTCGAGCGACAGGGCGATGGTCTCGCCGTGTGCGCATTTGATGACGGTGGTAACCACGTCACCTTGTTTGAAATCGAGCCCGTTCAGCGTTTGGTCGTCGCTGAGGTGTTTGTTGATATAGTCTTTCAACCCCGCCGCGCAGGACGCGGTAGAGGTGAGCGACAAAAAGCGGTTGCCGTGGTTGATGTTCAACATCTTCGCCAGCGGTCCGACGTCGTGGGTGGGATAGTTTTCGGCGCAACGGTTGAGGTAGTTGCGCAGACGGTAGTGGCGGTTTTTGTAGCCGCCGGTGATCTCTTCGCGCAGATCGTGCGCGTAGCAACCCGAACAATGCACCAGTTTCCCGAACACACCCTGTTTCACCATATTTTGAACCATCATCGAGCGACGGGCAAAACAGATGTTTTCGAGAAACATAAACGGGGTCTTGGTGGCTTCGTAGGTATCCACCAACCGCCAACAATCTTTGATAGCATACGCGCCGCCCACTTCCATTGCGACGGGTTTCCCCGCGTTCATCGCATACACGGCGGCATCGACGTGGTTCTCCCATGCCGACGCGATCACCACCACGTCCACGTTGGGATCGTCCACCGTTTCGCGGTAGTCGGTGGTGGTGGCGGGACGGGTCCCGCAGATGTCGCGAACGATGTCGGCGGCTTCTTCCACGCGATCCTCGTAATAATCACACAGATTGACCACCGACAACCCTTCCATTTGCAACAAAACGTCGCGGGTCAACAATTTGCCGCGATTGCCGTTACCGATCACACCGATGCGATACTGTTTCATTTTCAAAACCTCTCTTTACTTTTTGCGTGATTTGTGTTACAACCTTACTATAGCACTGTTTTTTGATGTATTCTACACACTTTTGGTTGCAAATCCTATAATTTTGGCTTTTTGAGGTGACGGTATGGAACAGACGTGGACGCGATGGCAGGTGGAGAGGACGGTAGCGGTGACCCACCTGATCTCGGCATTTGAACGGGAGTTGGACAGTAACCGCGATTGCATTCTGGACGCGCACGATTTCTGGGAATTTTTATACGTGCAGGACGGCGAGGTGTTGGTGCAGGACGGAGAACGTCTGCTCTCGCTTCGCAAACACGATATCGTGTTTCACAAACCGATGAACGCGCATCGGTTCGTCGCACAGGTGCCGAGCCGTATTTTGGTGGTGGCACTGGCACTTTCGGGTGACACGACGTTTTTCGAGGAGTTGTCGGGACACGTGCCGTCGTTACCGCGCGAACAGATCGCCGAGATCTTACGGCTGATCCGCGAACAGAAACGGGTGGCAAGTGATCCCGTCGACCGCTGGTTTGCGGGATTTGCCGAGCATCCCCGTGCGATGCAGGAACTGGCAGATCGGCTGGAATTGTTTTTGTTGTCGTTGCCCGAACATCGGTTGCCGTCGGTGCGGGATTCCGATTCACAGGAACTTTCGGTGTTCAAACGCGCACTCGAAGTGATGGAACAAAACCTGTACGGTTGGATCACGGTTGCCGATCTGGCGGCGCAGTTAGGGGTCAGCGCGTCCTACCTCAAAACGGTGTTTAAAAAACAAACGAGCACGGGGGTACACCGCTATTTCCTCAAATCGAAGTTATTGCTTGCCGAACGGTTGTTGCTCGAAGGAAACTCGGTGGTGGCGGTCGCCGAACGGCTTTCGTTTTCGAGCGCCAACTATTTTACCACCGTCTTCAAGCGACAAACGGGTATGACCCCGACCGCCTTTAAAGCGACCAACAGAGATTGAACGTGTCGCTGTTTTTAAATAAAAACGAGGGCAGAGAACCAAACGGTTCTCTGCCCTTTTCTTAGTTTTGTACGGTAAAGGTGTAGGTACCCGACTGCAGTTCGTAACACGCGCGGTCGGCGGTTCTGCCGAGCGCGGTGACGCCCTGTGCCGTTGCCGCGTCGACACCGTTTTCGGTGATCGTCGCGTTTTGGTCGCGGATCGGCAGTTTGAGGGTCGCCGACGTGTTGGCGGGAACGGTACAGGTGTAGGTGAAAGTCTTACGGTCGTTGGACAGATGCCATTCGCCGCCGATCCGTCCGTTTTCCGAACGGTAGTGACCGCACACCCACGTGACCTTGCTGTCCGCGTTATCCGAATACTGCGGTTGCAGGATAAAGTGACGGTATCCCGCGTTTTGCGCGTCGTAGTCATGGGTGATACCCAGCACGTCGGCAAACAACCATCTACCGGGCGCGGAGAACACGTAGTGGTTACGGGAATAGTCAATTTTTTGGTAGGTTTCCCAGATGGTGGTCGCGCCCTCGGTGACCGAGTAGAGCAACGACGGATAGGTCTCCGTTTCCATCAGGCGCATCGCGGTATCGAACTGCCCGTTGCGGGACAGGGCGGGATACAGGATATTCATACCGAGGAACCCGACGTTCTGGTGATAGTCAAGCCGTTCCATCGCGCGGGCGAGATTTGCGGCGGCTTTTTGTTTTTGGTCGTCGTTCTCGTACAGGTCGTAGCACAACCCGAACGCATAGGAGGTCGGCCACCCGTCCCCTTCGTGATAGGTGCGTTCGCCGTTTTCGTTTTCGGTGGTGGTCCCCGCCGAGGTACAGGTATACCCGTCCTCCGCCACGAAATTCACCCGCCACGCTTTCGCGTACCGTTTATGGTAGTCGGCATACAAGGCGGCATCCTCGTCTTTGCCGAGCACGGCGGCGATTCGGGACAACATCCACGCGACGTATGCCGCGTAGGCGGTACCGATCTCGGGGAACGAGATCACGTCGCGCCCGAGTTTCGGGTCCTGATACCCGTTCGGGTTACCGTACGCGGGCAGGTGCAACCAGTCACCGTACTTGCCGTCGGTGCGTACGTCGGTCGCGTCTTTTATGTAGAACGGAACGTACTTGTCCGCCTTTTCGATCTTATAATCCCGCACAAACGCGAAAAAGCGCGTCATCGCGTCGTAGTTTTCTTCGAGGATCTGTTTGTCGCCGAACTGGTTATACAGTTCCCACGGCACGATCACGATACTGTCACACCACCCGACAGGGTTCGGGATGACCGTCGCGTCGGGCATCGGCGGATACGGGATCTCGGGTACGATCTCGCCCAGTCCCCCGTTCACAAACTGCGAATCGCGGGTCATATCCTGGAAATTGCGGTAGTGGTTGTACACACCGCCCACGTACGACGCGACCGCCGCAAAGATCTGCGCATCCCCCGTCCACGAATTCTTTTCGCGGGTGGGACAGTCGGTCAGCGTCGAAATGAAGTTGCCGCGAAGCGACCACAAAATGTTCTGTAAATACCGATTGATGAGCGGGTGTGACGTTTCCATCTCACCCGTGACCTCGATGTCGGAGGTGAGCACCCACCCTTCCACCTGTTCGAGCGCGGGCGCAGTTGGGATGCCCTCGATCTGCAGGTATTCAAACCCGTGATAGGTCAGGTCAAAGGTGACCGTTTCCCCCTGCTCGTCGCCGCGGAAAATGTAGCGGTCACTGCCGTTGTGTTTGTTGTACTCGTCGCCGGTCAGGATGCCGTCGCCGTTTACGTATTCGCCGTATTTGACCACCATCTCACACCCCGCAGGCGCGGTGGCGGTGATACGGGCAGTACCCGCGATGTTCTGGTCAAAGTGGTAGAGGAACACACCCTCTTTCGGTTCGGTGAACGAGGTGGGCGTGAACGTCATGGTATGACGGACGGGAGTCATCCGTTCGGCAACGAACGTCTTACCCACCGTACCGAAACGGAACGGGAGATCGTCCTTGAACACGCGGACACCGCCGAACTTCGAAAACGTCGTGTCGTTTTGACACCAGTCGTCGGCATATTTGCGCCCGTCGATGTAGTGACCGACGTAGAATTTGTCCAGCGTGGTACGGAAATCACCGCAGGAACACCACCGATCGTCGGTTTCGATCACCTGTTCGGTGCCGTCTTGGTAGGTGACGATGAGTTTCGCTTTGAGTGCGACGTTGGGGCCGTAGTTCGCGACCACTGCACCCGCGTTGAACCAACCGTGACCCACTTCTGCACCGACGGTGTTGTCCCCGTCCTGTAACAAGGGAAGTACGTCGTAGGTCTGGTAGAACAAAATACGCGAATATTTACTTTTTCCCGGCGCGAAGAAATCGTCCGACGCGCGGGTACCGTTTATATACATATTCTGACTGCCCGCGGCGGTGGAATACAGTCGCGCACGGGTCACCTGCGCAAGCGGTTTTGCGAGGGTGAACTGACGGCGGAAAATGGGTGCCGCAAGCGACCCTTCCACGTTTTCTTCGATGAAATCGCGGTCGAGGGTGATCCAGTAGTTCTGATCGCCGAAATCGCCGAACAAGGCGGTTTCAAAGGTCGCGACGGGAGCGCAAAGTTCCGTCCCGTCCTGATCTTTGGCGCGTACCGTCCAGAAATACGCGGTGCGGGGTTTGAGTGCCGCGCCGTCGTAGTTGACGAGGGTCGTGTCCCCCGTCACCCAATCGGTATCCCATACGAGGTCGGTGCCGTTTTTTGCACCCTCCTCGGTCAACGATACCGTCACGCGGTATGCCGTTTGTTTTTCGCACCGCTTGTCCCCGTCGTACATCCAACTCAGCGCGGGTGTGCGCTCGTCGATGCCGAGTACCGTATCGCGATGGTCGGTTTGTAATCGAATGATCTTCATAGTATCACCGCCGTTTTAAGTTCTACTGCCATTATACGGGGAACTCGCCCTAAAATCAAGCAAATTTGTACATTCCGTACGATCTTCCGTCTTTTGCAAAAAGCCCCCCTTGCCTAAAGGTGCGAGCGGCAATGAATGACAGTCCGGTGGACTGTCAGAACCGCGAGGTGACCGAGCCGCAGCGAGAAGGTGGATTTTTGCGAAGCAAAAAGACGGGGGGATACTCTAATTTGTGGAAGAAAATAAAGGGTAAGACATTAGTTTGCAGCAGTGTTTAGAATATCCCTCCACCGCTTACGCGGTCCCCCTCCCTTTAGGCAAGGGAGGCGGGTACAAGGCACGTGTTTCTGCGTTCCTTATAACAGGTCTTCAAACGACCCGAGATTATCCCACTCCCCGCTCATGGTGGGGACGGTCGTTTTCTTCGTAGTCGTCGTTTTCGCCGTCGTGGTCGTGGCATTGGTAGTCGTCGTCACCGTCGTGGTAGTAACAAGCGTATCGGGACCCGTCAGCCGCATCGACGTGGTGGTAACGTCACCCGCCGCGTTTTCGGTGGTGGTCACGTCGTCTGCCTGTTCGGTCGTGGTGGTCACCGCATTTTCGACGGTTGTTGTCGTGGTCGCGGCGGTATCGTCCTTTTGCGGTGCGCAACCAATCATCGTCACGGCGAGTGCCAGTGCTATGCAAAACAGTAATGCGTGTTTCATAGGTTACCTCTTAATGCAGTCCCGACCATCCGCGCGTGGTGGTGGGAACGTTCGGGTCGTTGGTGGTGGTCGGTTTCTCCGCCTGTTTGGTGGTGGTAGTGGCAGGTTTCTCCGCCTGTTTGGTGGTGGTAGTGGCAGGTTTCTCCGTCTGTTTGGCGGTCGACACGACGGTGGTGATCGGTTTCAAGGTCACTTTAGTCGTGGCATGGTCGTTCGTTCTCACCGTCGTACCGACCGTTTCGGTCTTACCATTATCCGCCGTAGTGGTCACCGTCACGGTAGGTCTGGTAACGACGTTGCCGCCCTGTTCGGTAAAAGCGGGTTGCGTCCTCGTAGTGGTCGGCTTATCCGTCCCGTTCGCGTGATCGGTCGAGGGGAATTTCTTCGTGGTCGTCGTCACCTTATCGGTAACGCTCGCGCGAACGGTGGTGGTACCGTTCTGTGCGGTTTCGGTCGTGGTGGTGTAGATGGTATCGGGGCCCGTCAGCCGTATCGACGTGGTAGTGCCGTCACCTTCGGTGTCGGTAGTGACATCGTCACCCGTTTCGGTGGTGGTCGCGTCGTCTGCCCGTTCGGTCGTGGTGGTCACCGCATTTTCGGCGGTGGTCGTGGTCGCGGCGGTATCGTCACCTTGCGGCGCGCAACCCACCATCGTCACGGTCAAGAGTAAGGCGAAACAGAGAAGTATCAATCGTTTCATCGTTTTCGTCATCCTTTAATTTCGTTTTTTTATAGTGTACCATACCTTGTGCCAATTTGCAAGGTTAGATGATAGATAAAACCCCCTTACCTAAAAGGGGGGGTAAAGCGCGAACAAAAACGAAGGCGCCTTCCTCGCGGAAGGCGCCTCTTTGGTTTAGTCGTTTTTCGGCAATGTCGGGAAAATATCTTCTTCCCAGTTATCGAGATCGGAGGTAGTGATCACATCTACCGTAAATTTCAGCACTTCGATCTCGGGTGCTTCAAAAACGTTTTTATTCATTGCGCTTTACCTCCTTATTGTAAACCTGCAAATTTGTTGAGGATCACCAGTTCAGCGTTGTTCCGATAATCCCCGTCATCGATACAAGCGAGAGCAACGTCTTTCACCGAACGCACGTGGTCGGTCGTGTTAAAGTCGCTGGCAAAGACTGTGGTCGTTTGACCGACGGTGACTTCTACGAAAGTACGCGCCGCGAACTGACGGTCGTAGTTGCCTTCTTTAATGTTGACGATCGCCGCGTTGTAGAGCATTGCACCTTCTTGATAGACGGTACCGTCATCGACGTACGCGTCTTTGGTCAGGTCGATCTTCAAATACGTCAACGAAGCATTTTCAAGCGCTTCGGCGGTGAATTCGGTGGCTGCGTTTACGTAATCGATCGGCGCGATCAAGGTGTACGCATTGTAGGTAGCACCCTCTCCGAGATCTGCCAGACCTTCGATGTTCGCGACGAACCGCAAACCGGTCGGGTTGGCGAAACGAACCTGCGCACCGGTCAACTGGTTGACCGTGATCGATACTTCCGTTTCAAAGGTGATATCGGTGGTCTTCTCGGTGGGTTGATACAGGTATTCGCCTGCGGTCTTTTCAAGTTTGACGCCGCCCACCACCGGCACGTTGCCTTCGGGTGCGGTGATGACGAAGGTGGGTGCAACAGACGCACTGCCTTCGGTCTTGATATCCGCATAACCGCCCGCAGCCACGTTCAGGACATAGTCGATATAAGCGTTCGGGTCGGTGACGGATACACCGGTAACACCGTTGTTGTAAATAACCGAGAACGCACCGGTCGGGTTGTTATTCACGTTGTCGATCGCTTTCGCGCCCCAGTTGTTTTTACTGTTGATAACGAAAGTAACGTTACCCGTAACGGCTTGCGGTACGCGGAGCGAATAGTTGACGTACGCCGTGGGGTGAATGTAGATCTTCACGTTGTTTCTGGGGTTAGCGCTTTCGTGACCGGGGGACAGCATATGGACAGTACCGGTTTTGATGTCCGAATAGCAAGTTGCCGTTTCGGAGGAAGAACGGAAACCGATGATCCACATCGTACCGGAAACGGTCACGTTGTTACCGGTGGAGAAACGGTCAACGTAGAAGTTGTGCTGGCTACCGCCGGTGCTGAGGGTCAGGTTATCAAAGAAGATCTCACCGTAAATAACACCGTAGTGTTTGGTCACGATGGTGGTGTTGGCAGTGCCCAAACCGAGAACCTTGATGGCTTTCGCCGCGGTGCTCTCGGTGTAGATGGTCTGTTCGCCTTCCACCACGATGGTACCGCCCACACCGATGATGGCTTTGTATGCCTCTTCAAAGGTGGTGTACGCATTGTAGGTCACTTCGTTGTAGGTGAGTTTGCCGGTAGAAGACACGAACGCGAAGTTCTCGCCTTCGATATCGTACACGACGGGTGCGTCGGGATTGACAAAGGTGATATCGATCGTACCGGTCGTGGTAGGAGTATACAGGTACTCGCCGTCGGTCAAGGTCAGTTGCTCACCGTTGACGACCGGCACGTAACCGTTGGTGTTGGTGATCACGAAGGTGGGCGCGGTATCCGCACTGCCTTCGGTCTTGATATCCGCATAACCGCCCTCAGCAAGGTTCAGGCGATAGTCAACGTAACCGTTGGAATCCGAAACGGTCAAATCGGTGGTGCCGTTGTTCAGGATCAGCGTAAGAGCACCGGTAGGATTACTGCCGACCGAGATCGTTTTGTTGTTGTGGCGGGCAACGCTGTCGAAAATATAGGTCGCATTACCGTTGGCAACAGCGTTCACACGGATATCCCAGTTAACGTATGCATCCGGACCGAAATGCGTGCGGAAGGATTTGGCACCTGCCCAGTCAAGCGCACACATATTCATCATAAAGGCGCCGCCGGTACCAAAGTGGTTCAAGCGACCGTTATCCGCGTTGAAACCGGTAAACCAGAGATTACCTGCCGATTTCGCGGTCGCGCCGATGGTGAATTGACCGACACTGATGTTCGCGTCACCCGAACCGGAAGGCGTGGACAAGGTCAGGTTGTCAATGGTGATGTCGCCGTAAATGGCCACGTAAGTGCCTGCCAATTTCAAAATGGCGGTCGATCTGTCAAGACCAACGATCTTGATGGCGGCGGTGGTGGTGTTGGCGGTGTAGAGGGTTTGCGCATCTTCCAACACGATGGTGCCACCGACCGAAGCAATCGCTTTGTACGCGGTTTCGAAGGTGTTGTATGCGTTGTAGGTCACTTCGTTGTAATCCACTTTACCGTCCGCAGATACGAACGCGAAGTTCTCGCCTTCGATATCGTACACGACAGGCGCGTTGGGGTCGACAAAGGTGATGTCGGTCGTGCCTTTTTCGGTGGGTTGATACAAATACTCGCCGTCAGTCAAGGTCAATTCTTCACCGTTGATGACCGGCACGTAGCCGCTCGTGTTGGTGATCGCGAAGGTGGGAGCGCCGCCTTCTTGGGTGCCTTCGGTCTTAACGGTCGCGTAACCGCCTTTTGCCACGTTCAGGATGTAATCGACGTAGCCGTTGTTATCGGTGATGGCGGGAGCGGTAACACCGTTGTTGCGGATGACGGTCAACGCACCGGTCGGATCCGCACTGACCGGCATTGCAACGCCGGCTGCATTGAAGGTGAAGGTCAAGTTACCGTAGACGGTTTTGGCGATACGATGATCCCAACCGAACGAACCGCCGTCAATGATGTAGTGGAAACTGTCAAAACGGTCGGAAGAACCGGAAACGGTTTCGTGTACCGCAAACATATTCAGGTTGGTGCCCGATTTCACGTTGAGGTAATATTTGGAACCATTCTCTCGATTGGTATTCGACATACCCAACAACCAGGCGTCACTGAAAAAGCTAACGTTGTCAAGGGTCAAACGGTCACCTATGAAACGAACCCAACCGCTGTTGGTTTGTTTGCCGATGGTCATATTTTGGAGATAGAGTTCACCGTAGAAATACGACCAATATGCATAGGAATTCAAGATAGCGGTGGATTTGTTCGCACCAACTACTTTGATCGCGGTGGTGGTGGTGTTTTCGGTATAGAGTGCATGCGCACCGTCGAACACGATGGTACCGCCGAGACCTTTGATCGCGTTGTACGCGTCTTTAAAGGTCGGGTATGCAACGTAGGTAGTACCGTTGTAGGTGATCGATTTATCCGCATGTGCAAATACGGTGGTTTCACCGCCGATGTTGTAGACACGGTTGTCGTTGAAGGTGACGTCGATGGTGCCTTTTTCGGTGGGTTGATACAGATACTCACCGTCGGTCAAGGTCAGTTCTTCGCCGTTGATGACCGGGACGATGCCATCGGTATGGCTGATCGCGAAGGTGGGGGCAACGGTATCGGAACCCTCGGTCTTAACGGTCGCGTAGCCGCCGGTGGGCAGGTTCAAACGATAGTCAACGTAACCGTTGTCGTCGGTGATCGGCAGACCGGTGACACCGTTATTAAAGATAACGGTCAACGCGCCGGTCGGGTCGCTGGAAACGGTCAGTTTCTTGTTACTGTCAGAACCGAAACTGTTCAGCGCGTTGAACGTCCAGGTCATATTACCGTAGACCTGGCTGGTAACACGCAGGTTCCAGTTCACGTAACCGCCGTCGATGATATAATGCAGACTGTCAAAACGGCTGGAACTGACGGAATCTGTTTCGGCATTACCGAACAGGTCAAGGTTGGTGCCGGATTTCACGTTGACGTAGCAGGTCGCACCGTTTTCTTGACCGGTACGCGCATAGCTGATCCAAACGGTGCCGCTTTGACCGACGTTATCGAGGGTCAAACGGTCGTACGAGAAACGGACCGTGCCGCTGCATTTCAGGGTCAGATCTTTCAGGTACAGTTCACCGTAAAGATTTTCCCAATAGCTCGACGCCGTGCTGAGGATAGCGGTGGATTTGCTCACACCGATCACTTTGATAGCAGTGGTCGTGGTGCTTTCGGTATACAAAGAGTGTGTACCGTCGAACACGATGGTACCGCCGGTCGCTTTGATGGCGTTGTACGCATCGGTGAAAGTCGTATACGCACCGTAGGCGGTACCGTTATAGGTAAGCGTACCGTCCGCATGTGCGAATACGTGGTTGACGCCGCCGATGTCATAGACCTGCGCATCTTCCGCCGATACCGTAAAGGTACCTGCGAACGAGCAGATCAGCAACACGGCAGAAGCCAGGATCGCGAGAACTTTTTTGCTGAACTTAGGTTTCATTTGCATTCTCTCCTTATATATATATTACCATCCCAAACCGTGGGATCAAACCCGATTTTCTCGCTTGCCGACACCGTTTTGGGCAAAAAGTGATGGCAAGAGATGAAAACTCGTAGTTTAAGTATACCTTTATTAGAAATCATTTTCAATAGTGGATATTGCCAAATTTGGAAACGGACAATTGGGCAAATGGAACAATTTTTGTGTATTTCCCAAAAAGCAGCGGATATTTTTTGTACAAAACGACTGTTCTCTGTCACAAATCGGTCGGGTTGATGGCAAAATCCTGCTGAGAGGAGGGGAATTGAGTTATGAGTTATGAGTTATGAGTGAAGGTGTCGCCTGCGGCGACGGACACAATTCTCTCTCCGGATTAGCCTTAGTGGCAACCCCTCCACCGCTAACGCGGTCCCCCTCCCCTTACACAGGGGAGGCGGAAAGTGGGTCTAACATCTAACTTGACAACCGTCGAAATTCGTGGTACAGTATGGGTAGACCTTTACATGACTGACGGGATACGCAGAACACTGCGGTGGAGTGTGAAGGATAAACAGCCGACCGTCTGGGCAACGCCGCAGTAATGCAGCGTTGCCTTTTTTTCGCCTCCCTTGTGTAAAGGGAGGTGGCG
>CAYSPZ010000002.1:0-63356 GCA_964433065.1 uncultured Eubacteriales bacterium
ATCTGCGGCACACATTCTGCACTCGGTTTTGTGAGAATGAAACCAATCTGAAGGTTATCCAAGAGATTATGGGCCATGCCGATATCAGCACGACGATGAATATCTACAACGAGGCAACCAAGGAAAAGAAAATTGAAAGTTTCGCAAATCTTGAGGGTAAGATTAAGATCAGTTAGAAGTCCCTCGGTGGGTATAGATTTTTACCCACAATTTTACCCATTTTCACGGGTAAGCGGTAAAAACTTATAAAGGGTTATAAGACGGTGGGCGTAAAAAGGACGTTGAACAGCGGGGATATAAGAATTAGCAAGACCTTATGTGCAGTCCCAAGTCACGTCCCCACGATGAAGCCTCTCGATTAAGAAAATGCCGTAAAATGCATAGAAAGTGCTATCTTGCGATGGCACTTTCTTTTTTTATAAAAAATCTCGACGGCGGTGAGCCGTCGAGGGAAACTTTATTGAATTTCTTGTTCCAGAGCGTCGAATTCGGGGGTGCTGTAAAACTCGCCAAGCGTAATCTCAAACGCATCGCACAGTTTCTTGATGGTGACACTTCCGGGATTTTGACTTTCACCGTTCAAAATACTCTTGATAGTAGACTGAGGAACGGCGGCTAAATTGCTCAAACCGTTAGGAGTGATGCCGCGTTGCTTGCATAACTCACGAATACGACGGGCAATTGCTTTTGCCGTATTCATATGCACCACCTCCGGTTGATTTATCACTGAGCAGTGAGCCGTCGAGGGAAACTTTATTGAATTTCTTGTTCCAGAGCATCGAATTCGGGGGTGTTAAAGAACTCGCCCAAAGTGATCTCCAAACCGTCACATAATTTTTTGATTGTGATGGCACCGGGATTCTGACTTTTTTCGTTTAGAATACTATATACAGTTGAAGGCGAAACACCGGAGATGTTCGCGAGTTCATTCACCGCAATGTTACGTTTCTCGCAAAGTTGAAGTATTCGATTGGCAATGGCTTCCTTTGTACGCACGATCCTTCCTCCTTTACGATATGTCGCAAAATAAGTTTATCCAAATTTGCGACAAATCGTGTGGGATATATCGTAAATTGCAGGAGGAATATTTATGGTATGTACATTTTTTGGACACAGGGACTGTTACGGATTAGATGAAAAAAGTCTTGAACGTGCGATCGAGGAGATGATCGTAAAAGGGGCTGATACCTTCTACGTAGGGCATCAGGGGCAGTTTGACGCGATGGTGTTTGCGTGTCTGACAAGGTTAAAAGACCTTTACCCGCACATCACATTCTCGGTGGTGCTTGCCTATTTTCCTACGAAACACGACGCATATCACGGGTACAGTCTGTATCCGGAGGGAATCGAAGTGGGACCGCCGCGATTTGCCATCGAGAGAAGAAACAGGTGGATGATCGCACAGGCGGATTACTGTTTGTGTTATGTTAACGACACGTGGGGCGGCGCGTATAAATTTGCCAAACAGGCAAAGAAGAAAGGGCTTCCTGTCATCAATCTCGGCAGTGCGGAATTGTGAGAGATCGGCACAAAAGAAAATACACCCCTCCTTTTGGTTGTTTGTTGACAGATGAGTAACGGAAAGATATAATAGACCTTGAGAGGTGATCGTATGAATTATCGTATTGAAGGCGGCAGTTTGCCCGCCGTAGTATTAAACTTGTCGCAAGGCGAAACGGTTCTCAGCCAAGCGGGCGGCAGAACGTGGATGCGCGGCAACGTCGCCACCGAAACGACCTCCAACGGCGGTGTGAAAAAAGCACTCGGTCGATTGTTTTCGGGCGAGAGTTTGTTTATGAGCCGCTATATCGCGCAAGGCGAAGCGGAGATCGGATTTGCCTCATCGTTCCCCGGCCGTATTCTCGCGAGAGAACTGGGCGTAGGGGAGAGTATCATCTGCCAGAAATCCGCTTTTTTGTGTGCGGTCGGCAATGTGCAATTGGCGATGCATTTTCGTAAAAAAGTCGGCGCCGGTTTCTTTGGCGGCGAAGGGTTTATTATGCAAAAGGTCACCGGTCCCGGTATCGTGTTCCTCGAAATCGACGGATATACCCCCGAATACGAACTCGGTGTCGGCGAAACGTTGGTATGCGATACCGGTGTCGTCGCGGTGATGGACGAGACCTGCCAACTGGATATTCAGACGGTACACGGCGCGAAAAACATCTTTTTCGGCGGCGAAGGGTTGTTTGACACCATCGTCACGGGACCCGGTAAAGTATATTTGCAGACCATCACCATGCCGAAACTGGCACAAGCATTGATCCCGTACCTGCCGACGAGCAGTGACAGCGATCAACATCAGGATTTTTTTCGCCATTTCCGTTCATAAAATATTCATTTCTTCAACATACAAACGAAAAACAGACGTATTATAATTGAAACAGAAAAAGGGGGGATGGCGATATGATGCCTCCGATGGGATCGCCGCCGGGCGGCGGAATGCGCGGTCGTGGTCCGCGCGGGTTTTTGACCGAAGAAGAAAAGCAAAACCGACCCAAGGTGACCAAGGGATTGTTGTTGCGGATACTGGGTTATCTGAAACCGTATAAATGGTATTTTGCGCTGGTGTTTTTAACGTTGGCGCTCTCCGCGGTGATGGGATTGTTACCGTCGGTGATCACGGGACAGATCGTGGACTCGTTGATCGGTGAAAATCCGCAGTTTGCCGAGTTGGTACAGTTGATCGTGTTGGCATTCGTGGTGGTTGCGGTATCGCAGATTATCGCAGTGGTCGAGCGGTATATCAACTCGTGGATCTCGCAGAAGATCATCTACGATATGCGCAACGAGATGTACGATCACCTGCAACATATGAGCCATTCGTTCTTTACCAACGAAAAGCAGGGCGACATCATCACCCGTATGAACAGTGATATCAACGGTGTCAGTTCGGTGGTGTCGGGAACGTTGACCTCGCTTGTCAGCAACTCACTCACGGTCGGTGTGTCGGTGTTCTATTTACTGTATACCGATTGGCGGTTGGGCCTTGCGGGTTTGCTTGTTTTGCCGCTGATGATCCTGCCCGCCCGTTCGGTGGGGAAAAAGCGGTGGTCGCTTGTCAGCGAAGCGCACGAACAGTACGACCGCTTAAACCAGCAGATCAACGAAACGCTGTCGGTCAGCGGATCGATGTTGGTCAAACTGTTCACCAAGGAAGATACCGAATTTGAAAAATTCAAAGGGATCAACGACGACGTGACCAAGATCACCATCAAAGAACACCGCGCGGGCAGTTGGTTCCACGTGATGATGGGAATGCTCACACAGGTCGCGCCGTTACTCATCTATTTCGCGGGCGGCGCGCTCATCATTTCCAAAATGGACGCGACGTTATCGGTGGGTGACATCACCGTGGTGGTGGCATTGCTCAACCGTTTGTACCATCCCGTCCGCACCTTGCTTGACCTTCACGTGGATTTCACGCGGTCGCTCGCACTCTTTACCCGTATTTTCGAATATCTGGATCGTCCGCACGGTATTGATAATCCCGTAAACGGCAAAAAACCGTCGATGGACAATCCGTCGGTGGAATTTTCTCACGTATCGTTTGCCTATACACCCGATAAACAGATCTTAAACGACGTCAATTTCACCGTTCCGGGTGGCAAAACGTATGCGTTGGTGGGTGCATCGGGTGCGGGTAAATCCACCATCATCGGGTTGATCCCCCGCTTATACGACACGATCGGCGGATGTGTTAAAGTCGCGGATACCGACGTGCGCGAGATCGATCTCGCGTGGTTGCGTCAGAACATCGGTATGGTGACACAGGACACCTACCTGTTTAACGGGACGATCCTTGAAAACCTGCGCTATGCCAAACCCGACGCCACACAGGAAGAGATCGAACAAGCGTGTAAGACCGCCAACATCTACGATTTCATTATGGGTCTGCCGCGTCAGTGGAACACGGTGGTGGGTAACCGCGGCTTAAAACTGTCGGGCGGCGAGAAACAACGGGTATCCATCGCGCGTGTGATTTTAAAAGATCCCACCGTTTTGATCTTAGACGAGGCGACCTCGTCGCTCGACTCGTTGTCCGAAAACCTGATTCAGAACGCGTTGGATCGCGTAATGGTAGGGCGCACCTGCATCGTCATCGCGCACCGCCTGTCCACCGTGATGGCGGCGGATACCATTATGTTACTGGAAGACGGTAAGATCGTCGGGTCGGGTAACCACGACACGTTACTGGAAACCAGCAGCGGATACCGCGAACTGTACGAAACGCAGTTCCGCCGCGTGATCGATTACGAAAATCAACGCGCACATCGCGAATAACAAAAAATCCTCTTTCACCGTGTGAAAGAGGATTTTTTATGGATTTCTTCGACAAATATCATAAAAATTTGCAATTTGCATAAAAGTGTGATAGAATAAGAACACTATGTGAAGGAGGCGTCCGTTGTGGCTAAAAAAGTAGTGTTGTGCGCAGACAGTACCTGCGATATCGGTCCTGAGTTAAAAGCAAAATGCGACGTGCATTGTTATCCGTTGCACGTTTTGTTAGACGGTAACAATTATTCGGACGGTGTTGATTTGACTCCCGATGAAATTTATAAAGTTTACGAAGAAAAAAAGGTGTTGCCGAAAACGGCAGCCGTGAATATGACCGAGTATATCGATTTCTGTAAACCGTTCATCGACGACGGATGCGAAGTGGTATACATCTCGCTCGGAAGCGGGTTCTCCACCTCGTATAACAACTGCCGTTTAGCGGCGGAAGAGTTGGACGGACTGTACGTGGTAGACAGCCGCAGTCTGTCTACCGGCAGCGGTTTGTTGGTACTGGAAGCGGCAGAACGCATCGCCGCCGGTATGGAAGCCAAACAGGTTGCCGAAGAGGTACAGGCACTGGTGGACAAAGTGAGAGCCAGTTTCGTGTTGGATACGCTGGAATTCTTGTATAAAGGCGGTCGGTGTTCCGCGCTCGCGATGTTCGGTGCCAACCTGTTACAACTCAAACCCGGTATCGAAGTCGATCCTGCGCAGAGCAGTATGGGTGTTGGTAAAAAATATCGCGGTTCGCTTGACAAAGCGTTGCAACAGTACGTGCAGGATAAATTGGAAGGACGCACCGATATTCGTCAAAACCGCGTCTTCATCACCCACTCGGGTATCTCCGAAGAGCGCATCGCGATGGTCAAGGAATTGGTAGAACGGTACCAGACCTTCGACGAGATCATCGTTACCCGCGCGGGTTGTACCATTTCCGCCCACTGCGGTCCCAACACCCTCGGCGTTCTCTTTATGGAGAAATAAGAATAATAGAAAAGACGGACACGATCGTGTCCGTCTTTTTTGCTTTTATTCTGCGGGGCGGCGCGCGGCGATAAACCGTTCGGACCAGTAGGATGCCGTCAGTTTTTGAACGCTGGTGGGACTGGTGGGATTGTTACAGGAAACGAATTGTTCGTTACCGATGTAGATGCCGCAGAAATCGGGGTCGCCGCCGATCTCGTTACAGAATACCAAAATATCACCGACCTGCAATTCATCGGGCGGAACGTCTTCGCCGTACAATGCCATTTGCGACGCTTTGCGGGGAACGGTATATCCGTTTTGTGCGTAACAGTAGGATACGAAACTGGGATTGTCAAAACCCACGTCGGGACTGTATCCGCCCGCTTTGAACGGTGTACCGACAAGTGATGCCGCCAGGTCGGCGATCGCTTTTCCTTTTAAGGTGCTGCCCTCTTCACCGATCGTCACCGTCGGTTTGGTGATCGGCGCGGTGGTGGTGACCGGTGTACCGTCGGGATTGGTGGCGGTGGTCGTAAGCACGGTGGTCGTCGTGGTAGTTTTCACGGTGGTCGTGGTGGTGGGGTCGGTCCGCATCACTACGTCACCTTGCGGTTTCGTAATGACGGTGGTACCGGGGGTCTTGGCGCATGCGCACAACAATGCGGCAACGGTCAGACTGACGCATAACAACGAAAGACAACGTTTCATCTTCTATCACCTCATCAGTTTTATACTACATCTTAAGTGTACATGAAAACACCGAAAAAAGCAATAAGAAAGTGAAGGAAAAATCGTTCCGTTTTGAGAACGACCCGAAGAATGATCCCGAGAAGGATCCTGAGAACGATCCCGAAAAAGAGCCTGAGAAGGATCCCGAAAACGATCCCGAACCGCCGATCGTTGTTCCGCCGATGGGCGAGAGCACCGATTTCCTGAGTTGGATGGCTTTGGCTTTTGTGAGCGGTTGTATTCTCCTTACCCAATCCAAAAAGCGCAAAAAGCAAGAAGAGTAATGAAAAAGGCGTCGGCACAGTGAAAACTGTGCCGACGCTTACTGTTATAGCCGAAGACGTTGCCGATATTCGCCGGGAGTCTGGGAGAACTGTTCCCGAAAACAACGGCAGAAATAGGCGGTATCGGAGAAACCGCATTGTTCGGCGATCGTGTTGATATCCATATCTGCTTTCTTTAAGAGTTGTTGCGCGTGTTCCATACGCAGGATGCGGATATAGGTGCTGAGCGTCAAGCCGCTTGCTTTTTTAAACAGACGGCAAAAATAGGCTTCGTTGTAGTTGAACAGTTGGCTGAGCGATCCCGTCGTGATATGTTCGGTATAGTGGGAGTTGATGTATTCCAACACTTCACCGAACCGTTTGTCGGGTTGCTTGATCAATCCGCGTTCCACCGCGCATAAACGGCAGAGCGCGCCGAGTAGTTGGTATACCGTACCGACCACGAACAACGGTTGCTTTGACGGGTCTTGCAAGAGATCAATGAGGGTGCCGACCGCTTGATGCACTTCGGGTTGTGTAATGCGGTTCTGGAATACAGTATCTCCCGCGATGAGCGGTTCCAGATATTGCCGGGCGGCGCGGGTGTCGTTTCGAAAGGCGCGCAGGTCGAACATCAACGCTTGATACAGCACGTCGCTGTTTCCGACAAATCCCGCGTGAAGTTGACCGGCATTGACCAGTACGATATCCCCCGCACACGCGGTAATCGTTTCGTCACCCAAACGGACGGTCAGTTCCCCTTGCAGGATGCGCAGGATCTCCAATCGTTCGTGCCAGTGAACACCGAAACTCAATTGTCCCGCATTTCCGTGCTGCGCGGGTAACAGTTTCACGCCGCTTGTACCGTAGTGGACGGGAATGGTCTCTTTATATCGGTCGGCTCTCATTCCTAACACCCATTCTGTAAAAAAGTCAAAAAAATACAATGAATAGTCAAAACGTGTTATTGGCAAGTTACGGTAGGTATGATACCATAAAGACAGTTAAAATGCAAGTAAAAGGAGAAAGGCGCAATGAATATCGGCACTTGTGTTCACCTTGTTGAACGTGAAGAATTAGCAAAAAGATTTCAATTGCTCAAAGACAACGGCTTTTCCAGTTGCCAGTTGATGTGTTGGGAAATGGATAAATTCACCGACGAGAATGCCGCGATGGTCAATGAACTGACCAAAGAATACGGCATCACCGTATCGGCTTTGTGGTGCGGTTGGGAAGGTCCCGTTGTCTGGAACTTTTACGACGGACAGACCACACTCGGGCTGGTACCGCCCGAATACCGCGCAATGCGGATCAAAAACCTGTGCGACGGCGGCGATTTCGCCAAAAAGATCGGTGTGACCGATATCGTAACGCATATGGGCTTTATCCCCGAAAATCCGTACGATCCCAACTTCTACGGACTTTGCGCGGCGATCCGTATGGTGGCGGAGCATTATAAGGCAAACGACCAATATCTGTTATTTGAAACCGGTCAGGAAACACCCGTTACCTTGGTACGCTGTTTCGAGCAGGTGGGGATGGACAACCTCGGTATCAATCTGGATACCGCCAACCTCATTATGTATGGCAAAGCCAACCCCGTTGACGCACTCGACGTGTTCGGCAAATACGTCCGCAACGTCCACGCGAAGGACGGTCGGTATCCCCAAAACGGCAAAGAACTCGGTGAAGAATGCCGTTTGGGCGACGGTAAGGTCGATTTCCGTGCCTTTTTCAAGAAGTTGCACGAACTCGGTTACAATTCCTACGTGACCATCGAGCGTGAGATCGAAGGCGACCAACAGATCGCCGACGTGGTGTACGCCCGTGATTATCTGCAAAACATTATCACTGAGGTATATGGAGGATGAGCGTTATGTTAAAAGTCGGATTAGTCGGTGTCGGCGGTATCAGCGGTGTGCATATCCCCGCGTGGGAAGCGATGGAGGATGCGGATCTGTGCGCGGTGTGCGATATCCGTCCCGAACAAATGGAACCGTACAAGGACACGAAACGTTGCTACACGGATTTTGAGGAGATGCTCGACAAAGAAGATCTGGATATCCTCGATATCTGTCTGCCCACCTACCTACACGCCGATTTCTCGGTTGCAGCGATGAAACGCGGTATCCACGTCATCTGTGAAAAACCCGTTTCGCTCAAAAAAGAAGACGTTGAACGGGTATACCGTACCGCCAAAGAAAACAATGTGCGGTTTATGATCGCGCACGTGTTGCGTTTCTGGAAAGAGTACGATATCCTCAAATCCATCTACGAAAACGAAACCTACGGCAAACTGCTTTCGGGTTCGATGTCCCGTTTGGGCGTTTGCCCCGC
This sequence comes from uncultured Eubacteriales bacterium, assembly GCA_964433065.1. Classification (GTDB taxonomy): domain Bacteria; phylum Bacillota; class Clostridia; order Oscillospirales; family Acutalibacteraceae; genus RGIG3009. Next base: position 8,577 of record CAYSPZ010000002.1, read on the forward strand.
GTGGAGTTGGGATAACTGGATGAAAGACGAAAACCGCAGCGGGTTGGTACCGTTTGATCTGCACATTCACGATCTGGACTTTATCGTGTATATGTTCGGCAAACCGAACGGAATGACCACCCACCGCACCAAACGTCCCGAACAGGATTACATTTCCGCGACCTACGACTACGGCGATTTCTTTGTCAACTGTGATTCGTCGTGGTATGCGGCGGAGTATCCGTTCCACAGTTCCTTCCGTTTCCAATTCGAAAAAGCGGTGGTGGAATTTGTGAAAGGCGAACTCACCGCGTATCTGGTCGGCGGTGAAACGGTCAAACTGGCGGAACAGAATGTCGGCGGTCCCATCGCCATCAACCTGTCCGATCTCGGTCCCTATGCCAACGAGATCCGCTATTTTGCCGACTGCGTGTTGGCGGGCAAAGATGCCGACCGCGTCAAACCCGAAGAACTCGAAACGGTCATCGACCTGTTAGGCAACTTCAAATCATAATTGGAAGACTTAGTTGATATATCTGTTGCTAATGTGTAGAACAATTTAATTAAAGTAAAAGGCCCACGAACAACTTTCGAAGAAAGTTGTTCGTGGGTTTATTTTGTGCTATTGATAATTTTTGCTTGTTGTGATAAAATAAAAAATGCCAAACAAAACTGAATAAAGCAAATGCAGGATAACATTTTCCTTTTGGAAAATGGATATCTTTATTTGTGTTGCATAAAACTCTTTGTGGATATGGTAAAAACACGAATCCCCCCAAAAGAGTTTTATGCATGTTTTGCATTTGCTTTTTAGTTTTGTTTGGCGACAATTGAGGGATTTGTGCTTTTTCGGTGCGATGACTTCGGTTGTCGCACTTTTTTATTTGTAGGTGAAAATATGGCAAATGAGAGTTTGGGGAATGCTAAGAAAGTAAAAAACGATGAGTTTTACACAGTTTACGAATATATTCAAAAAGAAATGAATGCCTATTTAGAGTATGATCCTGATGTTTTTCGGGATAAAACGATTTTATTGCCTTGCGATGATCCCGAATGGAGCAACTTCACAAGATACTTTGCGCAGAATTTTGAGATGCTTGGTTTGAAGAAATTGATTAGTACAAGTTATTCGAACGAAGCAAAAAACAAATCTCGTCCGATAGAGTCGCAAGTGCCGTATCAATTAACATTGTTTGATATGGAATCACCGCAATTTGATGAAACATTGAACAAGGTCAGAGGGAAAATATATACTCTGTCCCGTGACGGTAACGACTCCGGTTGTGTTGATATTGACGATTTGAAGTGGGAATATCTTGAGGGAGACGGCGATTTTCGTAGTAATGAGGTTAAAGTCTTGCGTAATGAGGCTGACATAATCGTAACGAACCCTCCTTTTTCTCTATTTCGTGAATTTGTTGCGTGGGTTATGGAAGCTGATAAAAAAGTCGTTGTTATCGGAAATCAAAACGCTATTACATATAAAGAAATATTCCCGTTATTAAAAGATAACAAGCTGTGGATAGGTGCTACAAACAACGGGCAGGATATGGTTTTCGAGGTTCCCGAGGGGGCTGACGTTGACCCGAGAGATAAAGCAAAAGCTGAAAAATTAGGATACAAAGGCAACTACACAAGACTTGGCAATGCTTGTTGGTTTACCAATATTGACCATGGTAGACGTCATCAGCCGTTGGCTTTGATGACAATGGCTGATAATTTAAAATTTAGTAGGCACAAACAAATTAGGGAGAATGGTTATTTGAAATACGATAATTACGATGCAATTGAAGTACCATTTGTTGATGCTATACCAAGTGATTATGTTGCTGATATGGGTGTGCCGATTACATATCTTGATAAGCACAATCCGGAACAGTTTGAAATTGTAAAATTTCGCAAAGGGAATGATGGAAAAGACTTGACATACACAATCACAGAGTGCGATAATCCCCAGACAGACAGACAGACAGACAGACAGACAGACAGACAGACAGACAGACAGACACGAATTACGCCGTACTTCAGAATTATCATCAGACGCAAGATGTAACGGCATTATGGGTGTCCCAATCACTTTCATTGAACGCTTCAACCCTGAACAGTTTGAAATTATCGGGGCAACCGAAAGCGAAGGAAAGGGATTCTCAGCCGGATTGTGGGATTCCGAAAGCGGAGTTGCACAACCGCTCGTGTGCGGAGATAGGAGATACAAACGATTGTTTATTAAGTGGAAACTGTAACGGTGTTATGGGGGTTCCTATTACTTTTTTGTTTCAGCACTGTCCTGAACAGTTTGAGATTTTAGGAATTTTACAATCAAGTACCGATGAACAAGCGGGTATTCCAAATTTGCGGTACTATGATGAATTTAAAGAAATGCGTCAAGACATGAGCTACACCGGTTCATCTGGAAAGAAAGCAAACGGAAACCCGGTTATAAAAGGAAAATCCGAAAAAGGTAATTTTTTGTATAACGAAAAAACAACAGAATTTGTACATTCCGTTTATGCAAGAATTGTTATTAGGAAAAGAGGTTAGGTTATGAAAACAACACTGCGAACAGATATAACCATAGAACAAATATGCAAAGGCTTTGTATATAACGAGTTAGAGGGCAAAGGACTTTTTGGACTGTCAGGCAAATTGACTATTCAGCCGGAGTATCAGCGTAATTATCTTTACGCGAAAGAAAAGAAAGAAGAAGCGGTTATTCAGTCTGTGCTAAAGGGTTATCCGCTTGGATTGCTTTATTTTAACAAAGTGTCTGAAGATAAATATGAAGTTCTTGACGGACAACAGCGTATTACAAGCTTGGGAAGATTTTTAACAGATAAATTCCCTTTGTTTGATAGTAATGGTTTACCACATTATTTTCGACGTATGCCTGCAGATGAACAAAAAAGGATAAACGAAACACCTTTAACCATTTATATTTGCGAGGGCGAAGAAAGTGAAATCAAAGAGTGGTTCAGAACGATTAACATTGCGGGTATTCCGCTGAATCATCAAGAGATATCTAACGCCGTATATTCCGGACCGTTTGTTACGCTTGCAAAGGAGGAGTTCAGCAACAGCAATAATGCTAACGTTCAAAAATGGAGTTCATACATAAAAGGTGATATACTTCGTCAAGATTACTTGCGTACCGCTTTGGAGTGGGTGACAAAAAGCGACGAGGATGATATTGTTGATGCTTATTTGAGCAAACACCGTTTTGACAACAATATTTCTGAAATGAAAATGTATTTTATCAGTGTTATTGATTGGGTGTCAGGTGTATTCAGTGATGTTGAAAGTGAAATGAAAGGATTGGAATGGGGTAGATTGTTTGAAAAATACCATCAAAACCCGTATGATCCGTCTGAGGTTTCTGCAAAGGTTCACGAACTGTATGCTGATGTTGCTGTGAAAAACCGCAAGGGAGTATTTGAATATATCTTAGGTGGTTGTACGGATAGCCGCTTACTTGATATTCGAGTTTTTGAAGAATCAACGAAAAAGGCAGTATATACTCAACAAACCGACAAAGCAGTAGCCAAAGACAAGTCAAATTGTCCCCTGTGTGCTTTAGGGCGTGACAATAATGCTAAACGCATTTGGAAATATAGCGAGATGGATGCCGATCATGTAACTGCGTGGAGCAAGGGTGGAACTACCGATGCAAGCAACTGTCAAATGCTTTGTAAGACGCACAACAGAGCCAAGGGCAATAAATAGAGACGAGGCAAAAACGTGTGAGCGTTTTTGTTTCTTAATTTTGTCAAGGAACGCTTTTACATACGACCTTCTTTTTTCGTGCCTCACTGCATAGAGTGTACCGAAAGGTGGGAGAATGCGGTGCTGGATATCGGTATTGTGGGACTGTACTTGTTGGTGCTGATCATCATCGGTCTGCGCGGCGGTAACGCGGTCAAAAATGCCGCCGATTTCACCGCAGGCGGAAAACGGTACGGCGCGGCGGTGATGTTTGCCACCCTTTCCGCGTCTTTCGTGGGCGGCGGATATTCCACCGGCAATGCCGCCGCGGCATTTGAGAGCGGTATCGGCACGGCACTCACTTTGTTCGGGTTCAGTTTCGGTATGATCCTCGTCGGTCGCTATTTAGTCAAAGGGGTCGCCCGTTTTCCGAATGCCCGTACGGTCGGCGGTGTGATCGGCGCGGCATACGGGCGCACCGCGCACGGGATAACGGGTGTGTTTTCATATTTGTGTTGCGCGGGTGTGGTCGGCGCACAGATGAGCGCCATCGGACTGGTATTTCATACCCTGCTTGGTGTTCCACCGCGAACGGGAACCATCATCGGTTGCTTCGTGGTACTGCTGTATACCACCTTCGGCGGTCTGCAATCGGTCATCACGGCGGATATTTTACAATTTGTCTTGATGGCGGCAGGGATGCCGTTGCTGTTTGTGACGGCGGTCGGACGGGTGGGCGGTATCGGCGCGTTTTTAGATGCCGTGCCGAACGAATGGTTTGACCCGTTAAACGGTATGTCACTGCCGGCATTTATCGCGTTGTTTTTCTCGATGATGTGCGGGGAAGCGTTGGCACCGCCGTATATGCAACGGTTACTCATCGGCAAAACACCCGAAAGCACCGCTAAAGGTACCGTATACAGCGGACTCTTTTCAATGCCCTTTTTCTTGGTCACGGCAGGGATCGGGTTAGCGGCACGGGTACTCGCGGTCACCGACGTGGCAGGGCAGGCGATGCCGCAACTGATCCTGACGGTACTGCCTGTCGGGTTACGCGGTGTGATGATGGCGGCAATGGTGTCCATCATTCTGTCCGCCGCTGACGGCTTTTTAAACGGTGCGGCGGTCAGTTTCGTGTGTGATACCGTGTTGGTACTGCGTCCGCACCTGTCCGATAAAGCACAGTTGTATTGGTTACGCACAGTCAACGCATTGACGGGAATCGCGGCGATGTGTTTGTCGTTCGCCATTCCGCACATCTTTTCGGTACTGCTACTCGCATACTCGTTTTGGAGCCCCGCTGTACTGGTACCGCTTGCGGCGGCACTATTAGGTGTTCGTTCCGACGGCAGAACCTTTTGTGCGGCGGTATTCGTCGGGTGTACGGTCAGTTTGCTATGGAATACGGTGTGGCATCAGCCGTTCGGTATGGACGGGTGTTTGGCGGGGATCCTCGCCAATCTCTTCGTATTTTGTGTCGGCACCTACCGTTATCGCCGACAACACGGCACGATCTTGCGGTTACTCGTTCGCTAATGACCTATATGAGAAAACAAAAGAAAACAAGGCGAGGTGGTCGAACCACCTCGCCTTGTTTTTATCATTTCAATATTGGTAAGATCTCTGTGATCGAATCCACGGTAGGTACGTCATACGGACACTCAAAATACGGTTGCCGAATATAGATCGGTCGCATTTCGGCGGCAAGTGCGCCCGCGATATCGTTTTTCGGGTAATCCCCGACGTATACACATTGTTGCGGCGAAAGCCCGAAACGGGCGGCGGCACGGTAAAACAGTTCGGGGTTCGGCTTGTGTACCCGTTCGTCCCCCGATACGATCACCGTATCCAGTAACGGACGCAGACCGCACACGTCCAATTTACGGTTTTGCATCATACGCTTCCCGTTGGTAATGACACCGATGAGATATCCGCGTTGTTTGAGCGCGGTCAATACCGATACCGTTTCGGGGAACAGTACCACGCAATCGGGGAAGAGCGCGTAATATTCCTGCGCCAACTGTTCGGGCGAAGCGCAGTCCCCCCAGTCGAACCGTTCAAATATCGTCTTGAAAAATTCGTCGTAATTGACGTACCCGTGATTATTTGCAACTAAGATCTGTTCTGCGCGGTCACACAACGTATCGTCGTCGATATCGGGACAATGCCGTGTGGTCAATTGCTTGGCGACCTCTAAAAATGCCGCGTGTCGATCCTGCAACGTGTCGTCAAAGTCAAAGAATACCGCGCGCACAGGTCCGTGTTTATCACCGCTTAAATACCGTAATGCCGCTTGCTTGTCTTCCGCAATCGTATCTTTCAACTGCTCGACCGACGAAAAGGTACGCTCTTCCCGTAAAAAGGCGATGAGTTGTACCGTGACCGTCTGCCCGTACAGGTCGCCGTCGAAATCGGCGATCCAGGTTTCCGCCTGCGGTGTGTCGGCACACCCGACCGAGGGGTGAACACCGACGTTGGTGACCGCAAAATGTTGAACACCGTCGATGATCGTAAGCGAAGCGTAGACCCCGAAACGCGGCAACGCGAAGGCGGGGGAGAGCGGCTGGTTGACGGTGGGAAACCCGAGCGTTCGACCGATACGGTTTCCTTGGGCGATCTCGCCGCGAATGGTATACGGTCGTCCCAAACAGGTGTTGACCTGCGTCATATCCCCCTGCGCCAGCGCGTTGCGGATACGGGTGGCGCTGACGGGTATCCCGTCTTTTTGTACCATCGGTACCACGATAACGCGGATACCGAGCGGACGGCAAAGATCGCAGAGTGTCTGCGCCGTCGCGACACCGCCGTGACCGAACCGATAATTTTCGCCGCAACATACTACCCGCGCATGCAGTTGCCGATGCAAGATCTCCTGCACGAATGCATGCGGTGACATGGACGAGATGCGGTCAAACGGCAACTGCAACCATTCGTCGATACCGAGTGTATTACACAGATCCAGTTCGGTCTGGTCGTCGGTCAGACGCGCACCGCTTTTCGGCACACCGACGATGGACAGAGCGGTCGCTGTCAAAAACGGGGAGGCATCGGGATGTGATATGCCGCACACCGCGTGCAATACCGCACGATGACCGAGATGAACACCGTCAAATACGCCGAGTGCGACTGCACGCGGTACGGCGGCAATCGGGGTATCGGGTATAAACGATTGCAAAACGGGCACGACATCCACCTCCTTTTGTTTTGTCCATTCTATCACACTTTCACGGCGGTGAAAACCCTTTTTTATCAAAACATTTTTGAAAAATACACAAAACGAACACAATTGACGAGTATACTGTATTCTGTTATACTGTCGAAAGACAGTAATTTTTCGTAACGGAGGGACAGACTGTGATTTCTGTGCAAAACCTTACCAAGCGATACGGTTCCCATTGCGCGGTCAACAACATCAGTTTCCGCGTGGAAGAGGGGGAGATCCTTGGTTTTCTCGGACCGAACGGCGCGGGTAAATCCACCACGATGAACATTCTCGCGGGATACCTGTCGGCAACCGACGGGGTGGTGACCATCAACGGTCACGATATCTTAGACGAGCCGAACGAAGCGAAAGCGAGTATCGGCTATCTGCCCGAACAGCCGCCGCTGTATATGGATATGACCGTGCGGGAATATCTCGATTTTATGTTCGATCTCAAAAAATGCAAGTTCGACCGCGCCAAACACATCGCGGAGATCTGCAAACTGATGCGTATTGAACACGTATACGGTCGATTGATCAAAAACCTGTCAAAAGGTTACCGCCAACGCGTCGGCTTTGCACAAGCGCTTATCGGCAATCCGCCCGTTTTGATCTTGGACGAGCCCACCGTCGGCTTAGATCCCAAACAGATCATCGAAATGCGCGCGCTCATTAAAAACTTAGGCAAACATCATACCGTCATTTTATCCTCCCATATCCTGCCCGAGATCGAAGCGGTATGCGATCGTATCATCATCATCAACAACGGTGAGATCGTGGCGGACGATACCGCCTCCAAACTCTCCGAGACCTATTCGTCCGACCGCCGCTTACTCGCGCGTATCGTCGGCAAAGAAGAACAGGTCACCGCTCTGCTCGAACATATCGACGGTGTCGCCTCGGTCATCTGTATGGGTGATAAGGGGGACGGCAGTTGCGAATACGCGCTCGAACCCAAAGACGGCGCGGACTTCCGCATCACCTTGTTCGGTGCGCTGGCAAAAGCGGGATACCCGCTGGTGGGGCTTAAATCGATGGAACTCTCACTCGAAGAGATCTTCATCTCACTCACCCGTGAGCAGTTACCCGTTACTTCGAAAGGGGGAAAACGCAAATGAGTGCGATCTTTAAACGCGAGATCAAAAGTTATTTTACCTCCCCGATCGGGTACTTGGTACTGGCAATGATCTTCGGCTTAAGCGGTTGGTTCTTTTACGGATACAACCTAGCGGGCGGCGTCGTTTCGCTCTCCTACGTGTATACCAACATTTTCTCGTTCATTCTGTTACTGGTATTGCCCATCTTGACGATGCGCCTGTTCAGTGACGACAAACGTCAGAAGACCGATCAAGCGTTGCTTACCGCGCCGGTCAACCTGACCGGTATTGTACTCGGTAAATACCTTGCTGCGTTATTCATCTTTGCGTTGGGTATCTCGATGACGCTGGTGTTCGCACTGGTGATCGCGTTCCAGACCTCCCCCAACTGGTTACAGGTGTTCGGTAACTACATCGGTCTGTTACTGCTCGGCGGTATGATCATTGCGATCGGTCTGCTCATCTCCTGCTTGACCGAAAGCCAGTTTATCGCCGCACTCGGCACCTTCCTCGCATCCTTTGCACTGTTGATGGTGGACAGCGTTGCGTCGATGTTCTCATCCAGTGAATGGCTGAGCGAAGTAATGTCCTTTTTATCGGTATCCACGCGGTATAACAACTTTACCGGCGGTGTGATCCAATACGACGATATTGTGTTCTTCCTCAGTATGCAAGCCATCTTCCTGTTCTTGACGGTTCGTGTACTCGACCGCAAGAGATGGAATTAAGAGGGGGTAGCGTGTAATGAAAAAATTCAGTTTTAAGACCAACCGCAAACTGCGGATCGGTACCACTGCTACCATCCTCACCCTTGCCGTAGTCGCGGCGGCGGTACTGCTCAACGTGATTGTCGGTATCTTGAACGATCGGTATCCGTTGTCCCTTGACCTGACCGCCGACAAAAACTTCACCCTTTCGGAAGAAAGCCGTGAAGTGGCGGACAAAGTGGAGAAGGATGTGACCATCACCGTCTTTGCGGATGAATCGATCGCCAAAAACCCCTCCACCGGATATGAAGAATTGAATACCGTCTTACGTCAGTTCTACCAATTCACCAACGACTACAACCTGCTGACCGACGGTAAGGTCACCACGAAATACATCGACCTCGACGCTAACCCGACGTTGGAAACGCAATATACCAAATACGAAGTATCCTCCGGCGGTATCCTGTTCCAATGCGGCGACCAATGGCGCGCCATTACGCTTGACGACCTGTATCTGGTAGATGACAGTGAAGCCTACTATACCGGTCAGTACTATTTCACCTCGCTTGTGGAACAAAAACTGGCAACCAACATCAACGCGGTATGCGGCGGTAAAACGGTGGTACTGACCTTCTTGACCGGTCACGGCGAAGACGAGACCGCCATCGCCTCGTTGCGTTCGTTATACGAGATGAACGGTTACATCACCGAGACGGTGGATTTCACCACCGCCGCCAAAGTCAACGAACAATCGGAAGGTATGATCGTCGTCGGTCCGCAAAAAGACTTTACCGACGAGGAGATCACCCGCCTACGTGCGTGGATGCTCAACGACGGCAAACGGGAACGCGACCTGTTCGTGTTCTGTAACTATGCCGCATCCTGTCCCAACTTGTATGAGTATCTGGAAGTGGACTACGGCATTGTGGTGACCGACAACGTCATCGTTGAAACGGACGAAAACAACATTCCGCTCACCTATTACGGAAGCGATCCGTATTCGCCGCTCACCTCTGCCACCGAAACCGAACTGACGCTCGATATCGGTACGGGCAAAGTCATTATGCCGCTGACGTTGCAGTTGAAGACCACCGCGTCCGACGACGACAGCGCGGATAACCTGACCAACTATACGGTGGTGACCTTCCCCGAATCGGCACAGGTGATCAACGTTACCGAAAAGAGCGATGCCAAAGACGCGGATGAGTATCCGGTCATCGGTATGGCATACGCTTACGACTACGATAACGTGGGTTCCGAACGCTTGGAAAACTACGTGATGGTCAGCGGTAGTTATCAGATGATCGATTCGGTCAGCAGTAATTCCTACCGCAACGAAGAATTGTTACTCATTCCGATGCGCACGGTGTGCAGCCTGGGCGATACCACCGTCATTTCGGGCAGAGATCTGACCGCAGAAAGCGTCGCCTTCTCCACCATGACCGCGAACATTCTCGGTCTGGGTGTTTTCACCATCGGCATTCCCGCACTCTTGGTGATCGCCGCGGTGATCGTCTTCATTAAGAGGAGGCACTTATGAGCAAACGGACACGCACACTCCTGTTTTCGGGTATCGCGGTGCTTTTGTTGACCGCTTTGCTTGTGACCGTTCTGTTATTGCCGCCGCCCGAAACACCCGATGATGACGGGGACGAACCCGTCGACCTGTCGATGACGTTGTTGGATAAACTGGGCGACGACGAAAAAGCGATCCCCGCTTCAAAGGTGACGGTCACCACGGGCGGCGAGGAATACACCCTCACCGCCGACAAAGACGGGGATATGACGGTGGATCAGTACAAAGATCTGCCGCACAGCAGTACCGCGTTGGACGCGCTCTCCACCGAACTGGAACAGTTCATTGCGCTACGCAAGATCACCGACACACCCGAAGATCCCGCGGATTTCGGTTTCGGTACCGACACCTTGTCGAAAGTGTCGATCACCTATACCGACGATACCACCTACGGGTTTGAGATCGGTAAAAAAGCACCGTCGGGTGACGGCTACTACTTCCGCGAACAAGGCAAGGATCCGGTGTATCTGTATGCGACCGAATCCGCCGAAGTGTTTATGGAAAAATCAACAGCGTATCTCTCCCGCGCACTCATTACGGTTCCCGTAGCGAACGAGGGCGAAGAAGCGGCGGAGGACACGGTGATCGTGCGTGACGTCGAGTTGTTCGGCTCGGTACGTAAAACGCCGGTATTCTTCCAATCGATCCAGAAGATCGAGGATACCGAAGATATTACCTCCCCCGTATCGGGATACGTTATTCAACGACCGTATTACCACGGTGTGGATTCCAATGCCACCATTCTGACCACCACCGCCTTCTCGGTGATGGGTGTTACCGATGTGGTGAAGGTATATCCCACCGCCGCACAATTAAAAGCATACGGATTTGACGATCCCTATTCCGCGTGTACGGTCAATTTTGCGGTACGGCATCCCGTATCCGAGGAAAACGACGAAGGGGAAGAGATCACCTCGTTCACTTACTACAACGTGTTCAAATACACCCTCAAACTCGGCAACAAGACGGAAGACGGGCTGCGGTATTTCGCGGTATACGCGGAAGATAAACTGATCCCGATCGTGTACGTGATCGATGAGAGTAACGTTGCGTGGGCAAACGTGCAATACGATGACCTCGCGGAAACGTTGCTGTTCTACCTGTATATCACCAACGTAGAGGAGATCAAGGTCACCGCCAACAGCGCGACCACCACGTTTAAACTGAAACACGTGGCAGACGAAGACGATCGCGATAAGAGTCTGATCGTCACCGCCAACGGCAATACGTTTGATACCGCCGATTTCCGTACCGTTTATCAGGAAATGCTGGGTATGCGCCGTTCGGGTACGGCATCGAAAAAGCCGAGCGGCACACCGGTATTCGAGTTGGATATCCTTACCAACACGGTCAACGATAAACCGGTACATTTGAAGATCTATAAAGATACCGCATCCAAATATATCGTGCTGCACGACAGCGGCGAGTATTACAGTATCCTCGCCAAAGATGTGGAAGGCTTTATCGCCAAATATCAATCCTTACTGGACGAAAATCAATAAGCCGAAAGACACCGCCGACACTCGTCGGCGGTGTCTTTTACCTAAAAATTGGTCAATTTAACGAAAAAAGATGGCAAAAGTGTTAAAAATATGTGCTTGTTTTCTGTAATATTATGCGTTATAATGAGGTAGTACCAGTGTGACCGAAAGGAGTAACCGTATGAAATTAGCGCCGTTTCGTCCCATAGACGTGGTCATTGCTACCGTGTGCGGACTGTTGGCGCTGCTTTTGTTTTGTTCGACACGGTTCGACCCACAGACGGGTACCGAAGCGGTGATCGAAGCGGTCGGTCAGGAGGCAAAAACCCGTCCGCTTTCGCAGGATACGTCACTTACGGTCACAGGCAAAAACGGGCACACCGTAACGGTCGAGATCCGAAACGGTGCCGTACGGGTGACCGACAGTACCTGCCCCGATCATCTGTGTGAACAGGGCGGTTGGTTTTCCGAAAGCGGTCGCAGTGCCGTATGTGTACCCGCAGGCATATCGGTACGTATTGCGGGTGACCGACAGACGATAGACGGGGTGACGGGATGAAACGATCGATTTCTTTTCACGTCAGCGTCATCGGTCTGTTGTCCGCTCTCACCGTCGCGCTCTCGATATTGGAAGGGTGGTTGCCCGCCATTCCCGTTGCAGGTGCGCGGCTGGGTCTTGCCAATATCACCGTGATGTACGCGCTGGTTCACCTGTCGACACCGTCGGCGATGGCGGTGACCGCTGTCAAATGCCTGTTCGCGCTGTTTCGTGGCGGCACGGCGTTCTTGATGAGTACCGCCGGTAGCGTCCTTGCCCTGCTTGCCATGTGGGGTATGCGTCGGTTGTTCAAAGAACGGCTCGGCGCGGTGGGACTCGGCATTGTCGGCGCGGTCGCGCACAATGTCGGGCAATGGCTGGTCGCATACGCGATGCTCGGTGACGCGATGGTATACTACGCGCCGATCCTGTTACTGTTAGCGCTTCCGGCAGGTGTGATCACCGGCCTTGTTTTACACGTAACCACCCCTTACTTTAATCGGATTCAAAGGATGTGACGATATGATCAGATTATTTAAGCGTATCGGCGGTGTTCACGCACCTCACCGCAAACACACGGCGGAGTGTGCGACCGTATCGATGCCGATCCCCAAAACCATCGTTCTGCCGATGTTACAGCATATCGGCGCACTGTGTACCCCCGTCGTCAAGGTGGGGGATACCGTTGCGGTCGGACAGATGGTCGCCGACAGTGACGCACCGGTCAGCGTGCCGATCCACAGCAGTGTTTCGGGTACGGTAACCGCGATGAAAGATCTGTTGTTGCCGGGTGGACGGTCGATCCCCTCGCTGGTGATCGAAGCCGACGGCGAACAACGGCTCTATGAAGGAATCCAACCGCCCGTTGTCGAAACGTTCGAAGACTTTATCGCCGCGGTACGCGCCAGCGGTCTGGTCGGTCTGGGCGGCGCGGGTTTCCCACAGCACGTCAAACTCAATCCGAAAAACCTCGATGAGGTGGAGACACTCATCATCAACGCCGCCGAATGCGAACCCTACATCACCGCCGACTATCGCGAATGTATGGAACACGGCGACGACGTGATGGAAGGCATCCAACTGGTCATGAAATATCTGGATATCCGCCACACCGTCATCGGTATCGAACGCAACAAACCGGCGGCGATCGCCCATCTGTCCAAACTCGCGTCGGCGATCTCCACCAAAAAACGTCGCATCACCGTGAAAACGTTGGCGGCATCCTACCCGCAAGGTGCCGAAAAGGTGCTCATCGACGCGTGTATCGGTCGAGAAGTCCCCATCGGTAAACTACCCGCCGACGTGGGTTGCGTCGTGATGAACGTCACCTCGGTCGCCTTCTTGGCGCGGTATTTTAAAACGGGTATGCCGCTGGTTGAACGCCGCGTCACGGTGGACGGTTCGTCGGTCGAAAATCCGCAAAACCTGCGGGTGGCGATCGGTACCCCGATCCGCGACATTCTCAATTTTACAGGACTGACAAAACCCGTTTCCAAATTGCTGTACGGCGGCCCGATGATGGGTCTCGCCCTGATGAACGACGAACTGCCGCTCCTCAAACAAAACAACGCCGTGTTGGCATTCGCCGAAGAAGACGTGATCGATTACGAAGCGACTCCGTGTATCCGTTGCGGTCGTTGCGTGGACGTTTGTCCGATGCGACTGATGCCGACGGCGATCACCAAAGCTTATAAAACGGGCAACGTGGTGGAGCTGAACGCGCTCAATACGATGACCTGTATGGAATGCGGTTCGTGTACCTACGCGTGTCCCGCGCATCGTCCGATCATTCAAACCATCCGTATGGCAAAAAGCCTGATGCGGAAATCGAAATAAAGAAAGGAGAGCAATACAATGGAACACACGTTACACGTATCTCCGTCACCGCACCTGCATTGCGGTATGCACACCCGCAACCTGATGGGCGAAGTGGTTATTGCCCTCCTGCCGTCGGTGATCGCGTCGATCGTTCTGTTCGGTCCCCGCGCACTCGCGGTCATCACCGTCTGTGTGGCGGCGGCGATCGCTTCGGAATATTTGTGCCGTCTGGTTATGAAACGTCCCCAAACGGTGGGCGACCTGTCCTGTATCGTGACGGGTGTATTGTTAGCGTTAAACCTGCCGGTCACCGTGCCGCTGTGGCAAGCGGTGTTCGGTGTGGTGGTCGCCATCGTGGTCGCCAAGCAGATGTTCGGCGGTCTCGGTCAGAACTTCGTTAACCCCGCACTGGTCGGCCGTATCGTGCTGATGGGTAGTTTCCCCGTCGAGATGAACGACTGGGTCAAACCCCTTTCATGGATGAACGGTACCGACGCGGTGACCTCCGCCACCCCTCTCGCCGTGTTGGGCGAAAACCCCGACGCGTCGTTTAATACGTTGGATCTGTTCCTCGGTCTGCGCGGCGGTTGCTTGGGCGAGACCTGCGTGCTTGCCCTGTTGCTCGGCGGTATCTATTTGATGATTCGCGGTATCATTCGCCCGCTCATACCGGTCACCTATCTCGGTACCGTGTTCGTGTTGACCTGGATCTTAGGTCAGAACCCCGTCGTACACGTGATGTCGGGCGGCTTGATGATCGGTGCCATCTTTATGGCGACCGACTATGCCTCTTGCCCCATCAACCGTACGGGTAAATTTATCTACGCGATCGGTTGCGGTCTGCTGACGGTGTTGATCCGTCTGTACGGCTCGTTGCCGGAAGGTGTGTCGTTTGCCATTGTCATTATGAACATCCTGACACCGCTGATCGAAAAGATCGCCTGTCCGCGTCCGTTCGGTTCCGGAAAGGCGGTGGCGAAATGAGATCGTTTAAAGATATTCTGATCTCCGCTCTGGCATTGACCGTGATCGCGGGATGCATTACGGCGGCGCTTGCCGGTACCAATATGCTTACCGAAGATACCATTGCCAAGCGTACCGAAGAGATCGAAAATGCCGCTCGCCTGCAAGTCATCGATGCCGATGATTTTGAGGAAAAAACGGCGCAAGACGATTCTTTTACGTATCACATTGCCACGAAAGACGGCACACAGGTCGGTTACGTGTTCGTGACCGAAAGCACCGGTAAAAGTTCGGGGCTTACCGTGATGACCGGTATCGATCAAAACGGTGTGATCACCGGTGTGGTGATCACCGACGACAACGAGACCGCCGGTTACGTCGATAAGATCGAAGCGGCACAATTACCCCAACAACTTGTCGGCAAAAAAGCCGAACAAATAACGCTCGGTCAGGACGTGGATGCCGTTTCCCAAGCCACCAAAACGTCAAAAGGTGTTGTGAACGCGGTCAATTTGGCGATCGAGCGGTATCAGATCATTGCAAAGGAGGCGGAAGTATGAGTAATCGGTATTGGTCTACGTTTTCAAAAGGGCTCGTGCGCGAAAACCCCACCTTCCGTCTGTTGCTCGGCACCTGCCCGACCTTAGCGGTCACTACTGCGGCATTTAACGGGTTCGGTATGGGTATCGCCGCTACCTTCGTGTTGGTCTGCTCGAATATCGTTATCTCGTTATTGCGTAAATGCATTCCTGATAAGGTGCGCTTACCCTCCTATATCGTGGTCATTGCGGGTTTCACCACCATCGTACAGATGTTGGTAAAAGCCTATCTGCCTGCGATCGACAGTGCGCTCGGTATTTACCTGCCGCTTATCGTGGTCAACTGCATCATCTTAGGTCGCGCCGAAGCGTTTGCGGGTAAAAACACCGTGGGACTTTCGGCACTTGACGGTCTCGGTATGGGCGCCGGTTTTACCGCCGCGCTCGTCTTGATGGGCAGTGTACGCGAATTGCTCGGCAGCGGTACGTTGTTCGGATGGCCGAACGGCGGTCTGTTCCCGGCGATCTCCATTTTCGTACTTCCGGCGGGCGGCTTTTTCGTGTTCGGTATCCTGATCTGGCTTACCAACCTCCTGTCCACCAAACTGGAACACGACGAAACGCGTAAAGAACTTTCGCAGGATGTCTGCGCAGCGTGTCCGATGGCGGAAAACTGCCATAGGGGAGGTGAGGGACAATGAACCAATACTTTGCGATCTTGATCGGCGGATTACTGGTCAACAACTTTGTCCTCTCGCAATTCTTAGGGATCTGCCCGTTCCTCGGTGTTTCCAAAAAACTCAGTTCCGCCGCGGGAATGTCGGTGGCGGTCATCTTCGTTATGTTGATGTCGACCGCCGCTACCTGGCCGATCTACCATTATTTGTTGTTACCCAACGGCTTATCGTATCTGCAAACGATCGTGTTTATCCTGATCATTGCGGCACTCGTACAGTTGGTGGAGATCGTTCTTCGCCGTTTTGTACCGCCGCTGTATCAGGCACTCGGTATCTATCTGCCGCTTATCACCACCAACTGCGCGGTTCTCGGTGTGACCATTCTAAACATCGACAGCAACTACAATTTCCTGCAATCGATGGTCAACGCGCTCGGCGCGGGTCTCGGTTTCCTGTTGGCAATGGTGATGTTTGCGGGTGTGCGCGAACGGTTGGAAAGTGCCGAGGTTCCCGAAACGCTCAAAGGAATGCCCATCACCCTGATCGCGGCATCGGTGGTTTCGGTTGCGTTTTTAGGATTTCAAGGTTTGTTCGGACTGTGAGGTGAACCGTAATGAATGGAATGTTATTTGCCGTGTTACTCGTTGCCGGTTTGGGATTGGTCGCGGGATTGATCTTGGCGATCGCCTCCGTTTTGATGGCGGTTCCCGTTGACGAGAAAACACAGACGTTACGTGAAATGTTGCCCGGCATCAACTGCGGTGCCTGCGGGTATTCCGGTTGTGAAGGATATGCCGACGCGATGGCAAACCACGGCGCCGCCGTGGGTTTGTGTTCACCCGGCGGTGACGCGGTCGCCAAAGCGACGGGCGAATTTCTCGGTGTGGAAGGTAAGATCGAACGCAAGACCGCGTTCGTGCGATGCGGCGGTTGCGAGGATATGACCACCCGCAAACTCAACTACCACGGGATCCCGTCCTGTGCGGCGGCGGTCCAGTTCTACGGCGGCAACTGGTTGTGCCAATACGGTTGCCTCGGTTACGGCGACTGTAAAAGCGCGTGTGAATACGGTGCCATTACCGTCGAAAACGGATTAGCGAAGATCGACCCCGCGTTGTGCCGTGGTTGCACGAAATGTGTAGCGGCATGTCCCAAAGACCTCATTATGATGCAGGGAAGCGTTACGAAAGGTATCGTGCGTTGCCGTAGTCACGAAAAAGGTGCGCTTACCCGTAAAGCGTGTACGGCAGGCTGTATCGGTTGCGGAAAATGCACAAAGGTCTGTGAATACGACGCGATCCACGTCGAAAACAATCTCGCGATCATTGATCCGGATAAGTGTGTCGGATGCGGCAAATGCGCCGAAACCTGCCCGATGCACTGCATTGAGGTTTTTGTCCCGCAAAAAGCGTAAAAAAGTGTGTTATTTTTTAAAAAATACACTTGACAAACGCCATTGGTATACTATATAATGGACAACGTCCCTTACAGAGGGGGCGTAAACGGCTGTATAGCTCAGTTGGCTAGAGCACGCGGTTCATACCCGCGGTGTCACTGGTTCAAATCCAGTTACAGCCACCAATGCGGCCCGATGGTCAAGCGGTTAAGACACCGCCCTTTCACGGCGGTAACACGGGTTCGATTCCCGTTCGGGTCACCACATTGTTTGGTCGCTGCAATAGCGGCGACCGCATACGGGCGTATAGCTCAGCTGGTTAGAGCGCCTGCTTCACACGCAGGAGGTCAGCGGTTCGAGTCCGTTTACGCCCACCACAGGAAAACACACCAACGGGTGTGTTTTTTGCTTTATTGGGGGACGGACGAGAACCGCACAAAGGCACCGACGGGAGACATTTCGTAAAAAAGTTGTCTCTCGTTCTTTTTTATAAAAAAGACACTTCCGAGAAATGGAGTGTCACAGCGGATTTCAGAGAGGTAATATTGTCACTTCAGAACCTTATTTTTAAGAAGGTGTAAATGTTTTTGTAATTTTTCACCAAATCTTTTCATTATTATAGTTGCTTTTTCGGAAATAAGGTGCTATACTAAAATCGGTTATAAATTTCCGTTTCAAATTACCCGATTATTTTGGGTCGGTTTAACGACCGATCTCAAAAACGGGGGCTGCTGATTTGAAAGGGGTTTATCCGATGCGGATCGATGTTCGCACACCTGCGGACGTCGATCAACATACCATTCTATCTTTATTTATAATAAGTGCTTGACCGAAATTAAGGCACTTATGGAAGAAGGAGACGAGAACATGAGAAAACTGTTGTCCGTTGTACTTTCCCTCGTGTTGCTGGTTTGCTCATTTGCCGGTACCTTTACGGTAACGGCGGCAAGTGCAACCGAAGACGCCATTCGCACGGCGTTTGAGGAGTACGTGGAATCTACCGTGCTTACCGGCACAGGCTATAGTTCCACCTATTCCGATGCAGGTTTACTTGCATACTTAGCGGAACAAGGGTACGCCGACGTCACCATCGTCGGTGCAGGTACCACTACTCCGCAAAGTTACCTGCAACACGCACAAGCCGGTTTTGTCACCGGTGCCGCAGGCTACGAAAACCTGTTCGTGGCTAAAGACGGTTATGTGTCGGTCGTTCTCTCCTACGGCGGCGAGAACATCGGTTGTGTCGCCACCATTCCGGCAGATACTTTTGGCAGCACCGATATCGACACCGTTAGCACCGATGCGGATTTCGGTCTGACCAATGACATCATCACGTCCTACACCGGTGACGCTGAAGTGGTTGTGTGTAACAAACCCATCAACCCGGTTATGGATTGGGGCGCCAACGCGGCAAACATAAAAGTCGTCGTCCTGACCGCCAAACAATCCTTCTCCACCAGTTTCCACAACGGTGTAGTGTTCGGTGGTGGAGTGCTTCCCAATTTAGAAGCGCTCGTGTTCGCAGACGGTTCTTCGTTTGCGGAAGGTGACACCAATTTCTTCTCCGGTGCTACCAAGTTGACCCACATTCGTCTGCCCAATAACGGCATTCACCTGTCGCACAAGTTTGCGAACGGCTTGTCTTCGCTCGTTGTGCTCGAAAACGCGAACAAGGTCAGCCGTGTGGGTTGGGCGGCATTGAGCGGCACCAGCCTGTCGACCTTGACGGTCGGTTCCGGTCACGCTGAGTGGCACGTTCGTGCGAGCGGTCTGGCATCCCGCCTTCCCGCCAGCTACGGTGTTACCCCTGTGTGGAACACCCTGTACACCTGTACCGGATCTTACATAGCCACCACTTCCGATGGTGGATCCGCCCGTTGGAACACCACCTATCCGCCGATCGTGTACTTCGCGAACGAAACGGCGTTGACCAACTTCCAAGCCACTTCCTTGTACGCCAACACGGATATGACTGCTGACTACCGTTTGTACGTCAACGACCTCGTTCGTCTGGCGGCAACCGTCAAAGCGTCGGCGGACAAAGCGAGCGGTCTGCTTCCCGAAGCGAACGCGGCCCTCACCGTTATCAAGACCGGTATCACCTTCCCCGAAGGCTACACCCTCAACTGGGTGGAGGATACCTTCGCGGTAGCGGACGGTCGTGTCACCGGTACGTTGGTTTTGTCCGACGGTACCAACAACATCAAATTTGACGTTGACACGGATGCCAAAGATCCCGAAGGCACCATCGAAGAGATCTTTAACACGTACGTGGAATCCACCATCATCACCGACAATGGTATGAGTTCCACCTACTCCGATGCGGGACTGTTAAACGCTCTCGTCCAAAAAGGTCATGCTGTCACCCTCGTTGACAGTTACCTGAAACATTCGCAATCCGGTTTCACCACTTCGGTTGACGGTTACGAAAACCTGTTCGAAGCAGAAGACGGTTACGTAGCGGTTATGCTTAACGACGCACAAGGCAATGCCAAAGTGCTCACCGCGAACCTCCCCGCCTACACCTACGAGCATTTGGATATCGACACCATCAGCTCCGCTTCCGATTTTGCGGATACCGACAGCGACGGTTACTTCGATACCTATACCGGCTCCGCCGAACTGGTCGTCATCCCCGGCAACGTTGCCTCTACCATCACGTGGGGTGACAATGCCGCCAACATCCAAGCCATCGTTTACAACGGTAGTCAGCAATTCGGCACCGTGTTCCATAGCGACACGACGTTCGGTTCCGCAAAATTACCGAACTTGTTAGCGTTCCGTATGAACGGCGGTTCGTTCCCTGCTTCCGGTGACATCAACTTCTTCAACGGCAACAACAAATTGACCCACGTGGCATTACCCGCCAGTGGTGTCACCTACATTCCTCACCACTTCTTGAACGGTCGTACCGGCGTTGTCCGTGTGGATAACACCTTTGGTACCGAACGTTTCGGTTGGCAAGCGTTCCTCAGCACGAAGGTCAACACCATCGAAGGTGGTAAAAATCGTGCAGAATTCTACACCAACAACTATTCGTTTGGTACCAAGGTGGGTGACTACGGCGTAACACCCGTCTTCATCCTCCATCACACCAGCCCGACCGTTAACGGCGAAGCATTGGGCAATAATCGTTGGTACGATACTTGTCCTCCGATCGTCTATTGTAACGAAGCCACCTATACCAATATTATGGCTTCCAGTGCGATCGGCAACAAAGATAAAGCAACCTACAAATACAACACCGCTGCGATCCTCAACACGGCAGGCGCGGTTCAAAACAAAGTCGCCGCTTCGTCCAAATTGATCGCTCTTGAAGAGTTTGCGTTGGCGCAACTCACTGCCGGTATCACCCTCGGCGAAGGTGTCACCCTCACGTGGGTCACCGACACTTTCAAGGTAGAGGACGGCAAAGTCACCGGTACCCTGCAATTGATGGACGGCACCTACACCGTCACGTATGCGGTATCCGCGGACATTCTGGTTCCCACTACCAGTCTGCAAGACGACTTTGAAGAATACGTAGCCTCCACCGTCTTTACTGACAGCGGTTACAGTTCTACCTATTCCGATGCAGGTCTGGTCAACTACTTGGCAAACAAAGGTCACATCGTAACGGTGAAAGACAGTTATCTGAAACATGCCAAAGCCGGTTTCACCACCGGTGCCGCAGGGTACGAGAACCTGTTTAAAGCCGAAGACGGTTACGTTTCCGTTTTACTGGAAGATGCTGACGGTAACGTTTCCGGTTACCTTGCGACCATTCCGGCATATACATACGCACATCCCGAGATCACCACTGTCAGTAAGAGCAGTGAATTTACCGTAACCGACGGCGTGATCACCGCGTACAACGGTACGGCAAACATCGTTATTATTGACCAACCCCTCGCGGCGACGGCGAAGATGGACTGGAACGGCTCGCTGAGCGGTAAAGCCAACAGCAACATCAACGTGGTCATCGTGGACAACGGTCAGACGTTTGTGACCGGTCAGAACAACATCTTCAGAAACGGTTTCCTCGCGAACCTGTATGCCGTTCGTTTTGAAAATGCCAGTTTTGACACCGGTTCTGACATCAAATTGTTCGACGCTCAGGACAAACTGACCCACATCTCCTTGCCGGTCAACGGTACGTATATGATCCCGAACCAATTCCTGAACGGCAGAAGTTCGGTCATCCGTCTGGACAACACCGCCAAGGTAGAACGGTTCGGTTGGTATGCGCTGAGCGGCACCAACATTACCACCCTCGAAGGTGGTGAGAACCGCGACAGATTCTACACCGACTCGTATGCGTTCAACACCAAAGTTTGGGAAAAAGGTGTTACCCCCGTCTTCACCTTCCACCACAAAGATCCGATCGTGGAAGGTGCCGCTAAGACTGAGGCGCGTTGGAACGCTTCCTGCACGCCGATCATCTACGCGAACCAAACGACGATCGATAACGTGGCAGCGTCCGACGTTACCGGTTTGATGCTGAACAAAGCCGACTGGCGTGTGACCGAAGCCAACATTATGACCGAAGCCGCCGCCGCGAAAGCGAAATTGGATTCGCTCGGCACGCTGTCCTCCAACGCTTCGGCACTGCAAATGGTGGTCAACAAAGCGTTGTCCGAAGGATATACGGCGACTTGGGTCGAAGATACCTTCAAATGCGAAAACGACGTGGTCACCGGTACGATGATGGTATCCGACGGTGTCAACACCGTGACCTTCTCTATTGAAGCACCCGCTCTGTCGGCGGATTACACGTTGCAAGAAGCATTTAAAGAATACGTCGCATCCACCATCTTTACCGACAGCGGTTACAGTTCCACCTATTCCAACTCGAATTTGGTCGATGCAATGGCGATCAAAGGCTTCGAAGTGGAAGTAAAAGACTATTATCTCCAACACGCGAAAGCCGGTTTCACCACTGGTGCCGCAGGATATGAAACCCTGTTTGCGGCAGAAGACGGTTACGTATCCGTTCTTCTGGAATGCGGCGGCGAAACGGTTGCGTGTGTCGCACCCATCCCCGCATACACCTACGATCATTCCACGATCACGACTGTCAGCGATCCGAGTGAATTCGTTGTCAACGAAGACGGTGTGATCACCGCCTACACCGGTTCCGCGAACATCGTTATCATCGATCAACCCATCGCGTCGGCAGAGGTAATGGACTGGAACGGCGACGCTGACGGTGTTTCGAACAGCAACATCAACGTCATCATCGTGACCAGCGGTCAGAACTTTACCGCCGACCACACCAACATCTTTGCGTATGGTCGTCTCCCGAACTTGTACGCGACCCGCTTCGAAAGCGTCAGTTTCACCGCCGGTGCGGACATCAAGCCGTTTGCCGGTCAAACCAAACTGACCCACGTATCCTTGCCTGAATCCGGTTTGTTCGGCGTTCCCAACTGGTTCCTCACCAGCGTTGCGTCGGTCATCCGCGTAGACAACACCGACAAGGTCGAACGTTTCGGTTGGTATGCGTTTAACGGTACCAACCTGATCACCATCGAAGGCGGTATCGGTCGTTCGGAATTCTATACCGACTCGCTCTGCTTCAACACGTTGGTAATGAACAAGGGCGTCACGCCGGTCATCATTCTCCATCACGATGATCCCGGCATCACCGGTGCAGCAACTTCCGAAGCCAGATGGGTTGCCAACAGTGACGGTATCGTACCGATCATTTACACCAACAAAGCCACCTACGATAAGATCCACGCTGAAGATTGTGCGGTTCCCGGTCTGACCAAGAATGCCGCCGACTGGCGTTTGATCGAAAACGATTTCTGCAAAGTGACCAAGGTCATCGGCGAATATCTGGATTCGTTGGTATACGTCGGCAAAAAAGGCGAAGACCTGATCGAACAGATCGAAATTGCCTTGCTTGCCGATCCCAGCACGAAGAACTCGGATGTCACCCTGTCCTGGAACGACACCTGGACCGTAGACGGCGATAACCTCTCCGGTAAACTCACGGTCAGTGACGCAAACGGCAATTCCGCCGTCTTCCCGTTCAACAAGACCTACAATATGTTGTTGACCGACGAAGAACTGGAAGCGCTTCTCAAGACGATCGTTCCGAACAACAACGTGAACACCGCTTTGGATTTTGCGGCACAACTTGCTGAAACGTTCAAGGCAGGTTCCGACCCGTCGGGTATCCTTGTACGTGACTTCTACTTCCTGCGCCCTGAAGGCGGCGTGAAAGATGCTGACGGCATCCTTCTCCCCGGCAGAAAAGGTTATGCGGCGGTTGTGGTTTCCGCGACCGGCAGCAGCACCGTGTATACCAAGACGTGGGTCATCGAACCCGAAATCGAAGACCTCGGTAAACTGACGGTTTCGTCCGAGGACGAGTTTGTTTTCGATAGCATCGCTTCCGGTAAGATGTCGATCAGAGCATATACCGGTACGGCGCAAAAACTCATCATTCCCGCAGTCGGTGCCCAGATCTCCGGTAACTGGACGGTAGCAAATAAAGAAAACGTTCAGGTCATCGTGATGAACAACTGCACCACCGCATTTGAAGCCGGTTTCCTGCACGACTTCCCGAACCTCAAAGTGGTTATCTTCAACGATGAGGCGAGTGCGTGGCATACTGCGGACGACGAAGATATTCCGTACACTGCCACCTTCCAGAACCTGCCTTCACTGAAATATGTGAAGTTCGGTGACGTTTGGAAAGAGCATATTAACCAAGTAGGCGCTTCTGTTCCCACTTTGGAAGCTCTTCCGCTCCCCGAAGGCAACGTCAAACAAACGGAAGGCAGAAAGTTCAACTTGACGTCCTTCTCCGGCACCAATTTGTTGGATATCGTCATTCCTGCAGGTTATCAAACTACTGGTGCACTGGCAACGCATCAAAAACTGTTCCGTATCGGTGACCTCGCAAGTTCCGTTTCCGAAGCGTGGGTACGTGCCCAGTATGCGGCGGACTACTACGATGGCGCTGTTTCCAAAGAGTATCTGACTGCCGAACTGAAATCGGCTTACGGCAACGTCGACGCGTTTGATGCTTCCTGGACCGAATGGAACACCACCCGCACGGCGGCAAATGCGCTGACCGGTAACGTCAACGCAACCTTCACCTTGTCGAACGGTGAAATTTCCTTCGACGTCACGGTTGCGAAACAAGGTGTTGCAATGGGTCTCGGCGAAACGGTTGCCGAACGCTTGCAATCGATCATCGACAACTATGTGTACGAAAACGGTACCACCGAAGACGATCTCTACGAGGCGTTGGCGGCATCGTTGATGGACGAAGACGGATACAGTGTGTCGGTTGACGATTTCTACAGCTACAAATCCATTAAGGGTGCCAAAGACCAAGACGGTATCCTCGTTCCCGGCACCGACGGTGTGGTAACGGCTGTCGTTACCTTGACGACGCCGACCGGCGAAGAGATTCTGTATGTCAATGAACCCATCAAAGCACAATACGAAACGCTGACCTTTAACAGTGTTTCGAACAGCAACCAGTTCACCTATCTGATCGAAGACGGCGAAAGAGTGGTTCTCACCTACAACGGCTCTGCTGAAAAGGTGATCGTTCCCGAAGGTGTGACCGAGATCGATATGATGTGGATGAGTGAGAACGCAAAAGCTTTGAGCACCATCCGCGCTCTGGTCCTCCCGTCTACGCTGAAGAAATTGCCTTACGCACTTTGCGCGTATATGACCAACCTCGAAGCGGTCTACATTCACGATAACACGGTCAACGACAATATGAACGATGAATATGTGTTTGACCATTGTTATATGTTGAAGTATGTCCACCTCCCCGAAAGCTTTACCGAGATACCCGCGTACTTCTTCAACCATGCGAAGAGTTTGACCGCGGTGCATATCCCCGGTAACGTAACCTACATCGGCGAAGCCGCATTCAACTCCACTTCGGTCAGCGAAATGGTGTTCAGCCCGAAAGTCACGGGTATCGGTAACGGCGCGTTCCTCGGTTCTTATGCACCGAGTTGCAACTTTAGCGCGATGGATCTTTCTGCATCGGAAATGAATGTATGGAAAGAAGTCTCCAAAGTGATTGCTGAAGAAACTCGTGAACTGTTAGAAGAACGCGGCTCCTACTACCGCATCTTCACCATTCTCGGCAGCGAATTGGTCTTGACCGGAACCTCCCTGCGCGGTGGCGGATTACCGTCTCACAGAGGTTCGCACATCTTAGCCGATACGGCAAGCTGGTCGTATGAAGACCTGGTTGCTTACGGTTATCTGGAAAGAACCGAAGGCGGCAACTTTGACGGCGGCACGGTTGCGGATCTCGATATGACGTTGGCGCAAGCCGCGGCATTCGCGCAGTATTATGCGACCTCGCTTGTGTTGGACAACAACAACGTCAATGCCGTTTTGTATGACCTGTCCGAGATCGTCTCCCATGCTGACGGTGTCACCGTTGAATGGAAAGAACTTTCCGTCGTGAAAGCAACCGAAACGCAGAAAGGTTCTGCAAACGGTATCGCGGTTCTCAAGACGGTAGACGGCGATACGTTTGAGATCGCTATCAACGAAGTTGTTTCCTATGCGGAACCCAAGACCTGCGACGGCGACAAACACATCTACGACGGCAACTGCGATGCGGTATGTAACATTTGCGGTGCGGTCCGTACCGCTACCGAGCATACCTACACCAACGGTTGCGATGCCGATTGTGACGTGTGCGGCGAGATCCGTACGGTGGAAGGTCACCAATATGATAACGCGTGCGACGCTACCTGTAATTACTGCGGCGCCACTCGCGAAAACGCGGGTCACCAATACGATAATACCTGCGACGCGGATTGTAACAACTGCGGCGCCACTCGCGAGACCGAAGGTCATGCCTATGACGGCATTCACGACATCTCCTGTAACAACTGCGGCACCAACCGCACTGTTGCACAATACACACTGAATGAGCCCTCCAAGCGCGTATACCTTAAAGGTAATACTGTACTTGACGTTGCCGACGGTTGGATCGATGTTACCTACGCGGACGGTGAAGAAGGTCGTGTGTACCTGACCAACGATATGGTCACCGGTTTCGACGGATCGGTAATCGGCAAACAGACCTTGACGGTTACCTTTGGTAATGCGGTCAGCACGTTTGATGTTGCGGTAACCGAAGACCAAGCGTTGCCCACCATCACCGTGGACGATGCAGAAGTACATGTTAACCAAACGTTTACGGTAGCGGTTCAACTCGCAAACAACCCCGGTATCCTTTCGGCGAAACTTGCGATCGCGTATGACGCAACCAAGTTGGAATTGATCTCCTATGCGGAACAAGATTTTGCCGGTTTGACTTATGACGCGACCCAAAGCGGCTTGTTGACCGTACAATGGAACGGTTCCGGTGCGACCGACGTTACCACTGATGGTGCGTTCGTACTGCTGACCTTCCAGGTCAAGATGGATACCGAACTCGGCGATACCGTCATTTCGGTCAGTTACGATTCGGATGACGTGTACGACTGCAACTTTGAAAACGTCTTGTTCAATACCGCGAACAGCACGGTGACGGTCATCACTCACATCCCCGGTGACGTCAACGGTGACGGTACTGTCAATAACAAAGACGTCGGTCTGATCCAACGCTACATCAACTCCTGGGATGTTTCCATCAACAAAGCGGCAAGTGATGTGAACGGCGACGGTAAGATCAACAACAAAGACCTCGGTATGTTACAACGCTATCTTAACGATTGGGGCATTACGTTGCAGTAATGAGGGGGAACATCTGTGAAAACGACTTTTAAGAAAGTCGTTTCAGTGATCGCTTCCATTATCCTATTGGTCGGTTCGTTTGCCGGCACCCTTACGGTGTCGGCAACGACCGACGGGGATGCGATCCGAACGGCATTCGAGGAGTACGTGGCTTCCACCGTTTTTACTGACAGCGGATACAGTTCCACCTACTCCGACCAAAAACTTATCGAATATTTAGAAACACAAGGTTACTTCGGTGTTTCTGTTGTAGAAGCGGGTTCCCTTTACGTTCAAAGCCGATTGGAACACTCGAAAGCCGGTTTCACTACCGGTGTAGAGGGTTACGAAACCCTCTTTGAACCCGAAGACGGTTCCGTAACGGTCGTACTCGACTACAACGGTGAGCAAATCGGTTGTTCCGCTATTATTCCTGCGTATATCTACGAACACGCGGAGGATATCACCACCGTCAGTACCGATGACGAATTCACCGTCGAAGGTGACGTCATCACCGCGTACAACGGTTCGGCGAACCTCCTCGTGATCAACAAACCCGTTTCCGCCACCATCGATTGGGGCGTGAATGCGGCAAATATCAAAGCCATCATCTACAACGGCGGTCAGAGTTTTAACGGCGAATTCCACACCAACGCTACGTTCGGTTCTGCAAAACTGCCGAACCTGGCAGCGTTCCGTATGGAAAGCGGTGCTTTCCAGTTCACGGACATCAATATGTTCTCCGGGAACAACACGGCATTGACCCATGTGTCTTTGCCCGAAACCGGTGTGTATGCGATTCCGCATCACTTCTTGAACGGCAGAGCAGGTGTCGTCCGTCTGGACAACACCCAATATACCGAACGATTTGGTTGGTGCGCGCTCAACGGCACCAACCTGAATACCATTGAGTGTGGCATCAACCGCGGCGAATTGTTTACTGATTCATTCTGTTTCAGGACACAGGTCGGCGCGCAGGGTGTTACCCCCGTCTTCATTTTTCACAACGAGAATCCCAGCATTGCCGGTAACGGTCGCGGAGCTATTCGTTGGGACGCGGACTATCCGCCGATCATCTATGCGAACGAAGGTGTTTACGAGGCGGTTCAAGCGTCCGATGTGACGGGTATGCAAGAGCCCGCCGATTGGCGTTTGCTCAACTTGGAAATACACATAGATCACGTTTACGATGACGAAATTGACCCCGACTGTAACGAATGCGGCGAATGGCGCGAGGTTTACGAACCAGCGTGTCCGCACGAGTACGACACGGAGTGCGACCCCGACTGTAACCTCTGCGGCGAATGGCGCGAAGTCTGGGAGCACGAATACGACGACGAATACGATCCCGACTGTAACTTCTGCGGTATATCGCGTGACGACTGGTGTTCGCACTCCTACGATCACGGTTGCGACACCGATTGCAATATGTGCGGTCTGTATCGCGAGTTTATGGGTCACGTGTACGACGGCGATATGGATCCCGATTGTAACGAATGCGGTGAAATGCGTGACACAGATATGCCGGTTTGTCCGCATGATTACGACGACGAATACGATGCCGATTGTAACTGGTGCGGTGAATGGCGCGAGGCCCCTGAGCCGATCGAGTGTCTGCACGAGTACGACAGCGAATGTGACCCCGAGTGTAATCTTTGCGGCGAATGGCGCGAAGTTTCGGGTCACGAATACGACAATGCGTGTGACGCCGATTGTAACATCTGCGGCGACGTGCGCGAGGTTGGCGACCACGTATTCGACAACGAATGTGACACCGAGTGCAACGAGTGCGGCTTCCTTCGTGGCGCTATCGAACATGCGTATGATCATGCATGTGATATCGATTGCAACGAATGCGGTGATATCCGCGAAACAGAGGGTCACAAATACGACCACGCATGCGACACCGATTGTAATGAATGCGGCGATATCCGCAAAATCGAGGGTCACAAATATGACCACGCGTGTGATGCCGATTGCAATATTTGCGGTGCCCTTCGTGAGGTCGGCGACCACGTGTATGCGAATGATTGCGACGTGGATTGTAACGAATGCGGCGATATCCGCGAAGTAGGCGATCACACCTACGATAACGATTGTGATGTTGATTGCAACAGTTGCGGCAAGAACCGCGAGGTCGGCGATCATCAATACGATAATGCGTGTGATGCCGGTTGTAACGTCTGCGGCAAGACCCGCGAGGTGGGTGATCACGTGTACGATAGCGACACCGACACCGACTGTAACGAATGCGGTGCGACCCGCAAAGTGACCTGTACACATTATTACGACAACGCTTGTGATGCCAACTGTAATGGATGCGGTGAGACTCGCGAGGTCGGCAATCACGTATACGACAGTGAGACCGACACCGACTGTAACGAATGCGGCGCGACCCGCAACGAGACCTGTACGCATTATTACGATGCCGATTGCGATGAAGATTGCAATCTTTGCGGCGTAAAACGTGAAGTAAAACACACCTATAGCGGTGAACACGATACCAAGTGTGACAAGTGCGGCGCTGAGCGAGTGCTCGGTAACGTTACCGGAACCATTGGTTCGTTGTCATACACCATTACTCCCGACGCGAACGGCGGTACGGTAACCATTACCGCTTGTGATCCGACGGCATCCGGTGACGTTAACATTCCGGGTACGATCAACGGTTGTCCCGTGACGGTCATCGCGTCGATGGCGTTCAAGAGTTGTAAAGATGTGACGAACATCCAGATTCCTGAGGGTGTGACCGTCATTCAGAAGCAAGCGTTCTCCGGTTGTATCAGTTTGACCGGCATCAGTGTGCCGGATACGGTATACATTATCGGCGACGCGGCATTTGAATATTGCAGCGGTCTGACAAGTATCGTGGTTCCCGAAGGTGTTACCGTTATCAACCCGAATATGTTCAGCGGTTGTACGAAACTGGAATTTGTCAGCATTCCTTCAACCGTAAACTCCATCGGTGCCAACGCTTTCTCCGATTGTCCGTCGCTCAACAACGTGAACTACGCGGGCGGCGATCAAAGCAACATCACAATTGATGAAAGCAATAAAGATTTAATAGATGCCAATTGGAGTGACAATATCTGCTCGGGCGAACATACGTATTCCGCTGGTTGTGACGTTACCTGCAACCTTTGCAACTGGGTGCGTACGGCGACGATCACCCACACCTACGACAACGCGTGCGACAGCGCGTGTAACGTCTGTGGTACAGTCCGTGTGATCCCCCACGCGTACAGCAATGCGTGTGATAGTGACTGTAACCTGTGCGGCGCGATCCGTACGGTTGCCGGACACCAATACACCAACGCCTGCGACGCGAGTTGCAACACCTGCGGCGCGACCCGCACAGTGGAAGGTCATCGGTACGACAACGATACCGATCCCGACTGTAACGAATGCGGCGAGACCCGCCACGTCGGTGAGATGCCCACTTTTGTGGTGGATGACGTTACCGTTCGAGTGGATAAAACCTTTACGGTCGCAGTTCGTGTGACCAACAACATAGGCATTATTTCAGCTAAACTTGCTATTTCATATGACGAAAGTAAGTTAGAACTTCTTTCGTATGAAGAACAGGATTTCACCGATCTGTCCTACGGACCGGAAGAAAACAATCCCTTCATTGTCAACTGGTGCGACAGCCTCAACGACAACACGACCGACGACGGGGTGTTCGTTTTGTTGACCTTCCGCGCCAAAGCAGATGCTGAGGTAGGGGAGACCGCCGTTTCGGTGAGTTACGACCCCGAAGACGTATACAATTACGATTTTGAAAACGTTACGTTTGATACCGTCAACGGTACGGTGAATATCATCGATTATATCCCCGGTGATCTCAACGACGATGACGTCATCAACAATAAAGACCTTGGCTTGTTACTACGTTACGTCAACGGTTGGGCAGTCGATATCAATGAATTCGCTGCTGATGTAACCGGTGACGGAATCATTAACAACAAAGACCTTGGCATTCTGCAACGGTATGTCAACGGCTGGAATGTTGAATTACAATAATCGGGAGGTTCGAAACAATGAAAAAACGACTTTTATCTCTGGCACTCGCACTTCTCCTGCTCATTTCTTCTATGCCTTATACTACGGTATTGGCAGCAGCGTGCGAACACACCTACACGGGTGCTTACGACACCGCGTGTGATCTGTGCGGCGCAACGAGAACCGTCAGCGCCACTTCGGGAACAACGGGTGAGTTGTCCTACACCATCACGCCGAACGCAGACGGCGGTGCGGTAACCATCACTAAATGTGAGACCTCTGTCACCGGTGAGTTGGAGATCCCCGCTACCATCGACGGTGTTACGGTCACAACGATCGGGACTCTCGCGTTCAAAAGCTGTAAGAACCTGACGAGCGTTGTCCTTCCCGAAGGTTTGACCACGCTTGAACAATGGGCATTCTACTCCTGCACCGGTATGACCAAGATCACGATTCCCCTGTCGTTGACCACCGTTGCCAATGCGGCATTCGATAACTGCCGTGCGTTGACTGAGGTATGGTACAACGGCGTGAGCAAGGAATATATCACGATCGGTACCGGTAACAGCTATTTCGTTGATGCTGTTTGGTACGGCAACTATTTCTGTGATCACGAATTTGACGGCAAATACGATACCGCTTGCGAACATTGCGGTGCAACGAAAAAGATTGCAAAAGTATACGGTACGTCCGGCTCGTTCGACTATGTTATCACGCCGGATGAAAACGGCGGTTTTGTAACGATCGCTAAGTGCAACAATAAGATTGCCGGTATGGTAGAGATTCCTGCTACCATCGACGGCGCGGTTGTAAAAGTGATCGGTGAGACTGCGTTTAAGAGTTGTAAAGCGATGACGAACGTAATCATTCCCGAAGGCGTGACTACGCTCGGACCTTGGGCGTTCTATTCCTGTACCGTTCTGACGGGTGTTACACTTCCCACGACCTTGACCACCGTTACTGCCGGCGCGTTTGAAAACTGCCGTAAACTGGTGGACGTCTGGTATTATGGTGAAGACAAAGACAGCATCACCATCGGCACAGGCAACGAGAAATTGCTCAACGCAACCTGGTATAGCAATGACACTTGCGAGCACGAATATAGCGGTATATACGACTCTGTTTGTGACATTTGCGGTCAAAAGAGAAACATTGCTCCCGTAACCGGAACGTACGGTGTACTGTCTTATACCATTCAACCGGACGGTGAAGGCGGCGGAGTCGTGATCACCTTGTGTGACGCTGCAGCTACCGGTACCGTAGAGATCCCCGCTACCATCGAAGGTATCACGGTGAAAAAGATCGGCGCAACGGCATTCAGCGGAAACAAAACCGTAACCAGCGTAATCATTTCCGAAGGCGTGACGACGATCGATCAGTGGGCATTCTACTCCTGTACTGCTCTGAAAAACGTTACGCTTCCCGCGACCTTAGTCACCGTTATCGACGGTGCGTTTGACAACTGTCGTTCGCTCAGCGACGTATGGTATAACGGAAAGAGTATAAACGACCTCACCATCCGTCCCGATAATACCTATTTGTTGAATGCTACCTGGGATGGCGATATCCTTTGTCTGCACGCCTATACCAACCAATACGACACGAATTGTGATCTCTGCGACGAATACAGAAAGATCACGGCGGTGACCGGCACGTACGGATTGCTTAAATATACCATTGTACCGGACGGCAACGGCGGTTCGATCACCATCACGGGATGTGACAGTTCTGCTACCGGCACGGTGGTAATTCCGAGCATGATCCAAGGCATTGCCGTGAAAACGATCGGCGAGACCGCGTTCAAGGGTTGTAAACAGATGACCGGTGTGGTCATTCCCGAGAATGTGACGACGATCGTCCTGTGGGCATTCTACAACTGTAGCGGAATCACCAACGTTACGCTTCCCAACAGTTTAACCACCGTCGGTGACGCGGCATTTGTCGGTTGTACCAAACTGGCGACCGTGTACTATAACGGTGAAAGCAAAGATAACATTACCATCGGCGCAACGGATAACAAGAAACTGTTGAACGCTACGTGGTATTATGGCGATGTTTGCGAAAGCGGACACACCTACGACGGCGGTTGCGATGCCGATTGTAACACCTGCGGTTTGGTACGCGAAGCGCCGCATGAGTATGCCGGCAAGTATGATACCCTCTGCGGCGGTTGTGGCGAAGTAAGAGTGATCGAAGCGACCACCGGTACCTACGGACCGTTGACCTATTCCGTTACGCCGGACGAAAACGGCGGTACGGCGATCATTACCGCGTGTGATACGACCGTTACGGGTGAAGTTGTGATCCCGGGCACGATCGAGGGTGCTACCGTGACCACGATCCGTAACACTGCGTTTAAGGGCTGTAAACAGGTCACAAGTATTGTCATCGGCGAAGGTGTGACCACAATTGAACAATACGCATTCTACTATGTTTCGGCACTCACCACTGTTACTCTCCCTGCGAGTTTGACCACCGTTGAAGCGGAAGCCTTCATCGGTTGTAACAAACTGGCGAACGTGTACTATGCCGGTACAAGCAAAGACGACATCAGCATCGGTACCGGCAACACCAAACTGGTGAACGCGACGTGGCACCTGAATGCCGGTGCCTGCGCTCACGAGTACGACAATGCGTGTGATGCGGATTGTAACCTCTGCGGTGAGACCCGCGTTCCTGCAGACCACGCGTACGACAATGCATGCGATACCGACTGTAACGAATGCGGTACCGTCCGTGAAGTGGGTGATCACGTGTACGACAACGACCAAGATACCGATTGTAACGAATGCGGCGAGACCCGCATTGTGGCCCCCTCGTTCGTAGTCAGCACCGTCGAAGGCGGTCGCGGTGATACCGTGAAAGTGACGGTTTCCACCGTGAACAACCCCGGTATCGTATCCCTCTTAGTCAAGGTCGGCTATGATGCGAATGTTATGGAATTGCAATCCATCGAGGGCGGTGCTTTCACCGGCGTTTCGTTCGGTCCCACCACCAACAACCCGATTGCGGTCAACTGGGTCGATGCAATCAACCCCAACAACACGACTGACGGTGTGGTTGCAACGCTTACCTTTGTCATCAAAGACGATGCGGCTCTTGGCACTTCGGCGATCACTGTGACCCATACGGCAGCAGACGTATACGACTACGAGTTTGTGGACGTAGAATTTGCTGACGTCAACGGTTCGGTGACGGTAGTCGAATAAGACACTTGCACGCACGACGCGCAAGTAGTAATATCGCATTAAGACAATTGCGGAGACACGGTGACCATCACCGTGTCTCCGCAAATCACTCTGGTATGGTTTTATTCAAAAACAAAACATTTTCACAAACGTAATATCCTTACCCAATGACGAGGGAGAAAAGAATGAAAAAAATACTTGCCATTGTACTGGTTATGTTGCTGAGCGTGACAAGTTTTTCGCCGATGACCGCATCGACAGCGAGCATACCGACTTTTGCGGTCAGTACGCATAACGGTTTGCGCGGTGACACCTTCACCGCATCCGTTTCCATAGAAAACAATCCCGGTATCGTATCGTTTAAGGTGGATATCGGTTATGATACAAACGTTTTAACATTAGTTTCTGTCACGGGCGGCGTATTTTCGCGCACTTCGTTTGGCCCCGTTACCAACAATCCGATCGCAGTCAGTTGGGTGGATGCGCTTAACCCTAACAACTTCACCAACGGTGTGGTCGCAACACTTACCTTTAAGATCAAAGACGACGCACCGTTCGGCAAATCGGCGATCACCGTTACCTACACGCCGGATGACGTGTATGACTTTGACTTTGAAAACGTAGCGTTTGCCACCATCAACGGTTCGGTAAACGTTACCTGCTTACACGAAAACACTACCGACGTTTCGGCAAAAGGGTCTACTTGCACTTCGCAAGGGAACGATGCCTATACCGTCTGTAACGATTGCGGTGCCGTGACCGTCGGTTCAAATATAAAATTACCTTTTTCTCCTCACACCTACGACGACAAATATGACACAGACTGTAATGTTTGCGGCACGATACGAGGTGCCGCTACTACGACCGCAACCACAACCTCCACCAAAAAACCGATCGGTCAATCCACAACAGTGTCGTCCACGAAATCGACGACGAAAACGATCGGTCAATCTGTAGCGGTGTCAACTGCGAAACCGACTACCAAACCGATCGGTCAACCCACGACGGTGTCAACGGTGACCCCGTCGGCTGAACCGACGACCAAACCGATTGTGGCACCCACCACCAAACCGGTGACGGCGGTGGTTAAGGGGGACGTGAACGAGGACGGCAAGGTGACCATCACCGATATGCTTGCGGTCAAGTCACATCTGTTAAAGAAAAGCACATTAAGCGGCAAAGCCGCCAAAGCGGCAGATACCAACGGTGACGGTAAGATCACCATTACCGACTTCCTTCAAGTGAAATCACAGTTGCTCGACAAGAGCAAACTATAACGGGGAGAGCTTTCTATATGAAAAAGATCATTTCCATCGTAACGGTACTTGTTTTATCCTTTGCGCTGTTGTTGCCCATCTCCGTGTCGGCGGCGGGTGCGAGCGCGACCTTGATCGGCCCCGCTGCGGTTCACGCGGGGGATACCATCACCCTTACGTTGAACTTAAACGGCAGTGGTCTGTTCGGTGCTTCCGGCACCTTGTCCTATGACGCGAGTCAGGTGACTCTGACCGACACGAAACAGACGATTGCGTCCCCGTGGATGGTAGAGTTTAACGGGAACAATTTCGTGACGTACGATAACAACCTGAGCAACCCGATCAAAGGGAATGCCTCTTTGTTTACGTTGACCTTCAAGGTAAAAAACGTTGCAAAAGGTACCAAAATCAAGATTTCGTGCACCGAATTGGTAGCGTCCGACGGTACGGCTGACGCGAACATCGGTACCGTAACGTACGAAAAAGTCGTTACTGCAACGGGATCTGCCGATGATACACCGCAAGAACCGTCAAATGACGCTTCAACCAAAGATACCACAACCGAGAGCGTGTTGACCGACAACACGACGACGGAGGACGTTTCGGTTGACAGCACCACGACGGAGGATACGCTGACCGACAACACGACAACAGAAGATGTTTCGACAGGCAACACCACGGTCGGTGCCCGGCCGAAAGGCGGTATCGCGTGGTGGTGGATACTCATTGCTGTCGTCGGATTAACGGTTGGTGTCGTCGGTTGTTGGTTTTTGGCTAAATCGAAACGATAACGATCAAAGGAAGGGGACACGAGCATGAAAAAACTGTCAGCCTTTATGATGATCGCGTTACTGATCTGTTCACTTTTCGGCACTTGTATGGTAACCGAAGCCGCGAACGCCAATCCACCGACGTTTATCGTCGGTACGGCTCATGGCGGAAGAGGGGATACGGTGACCGTTACGGTATCTGCCGCAAATAATCCCGGTATTGTGTCTCTTAAACTGGATATCGGTTACGATGCAACCGTTTTACAATTGAAATCGATTACCGGCGGGGTGTTTCCGTCCACTTCATTCGGTCCCATCACCAACAATCCCATCGCGGTTAACTGGGTCGATGCGGTTAATCCCAACAATACCACCAACGGCGTGATCGCAACGCTTACATTTACCATCAAAGACGATGCGCCTCTCGGCAAATCGGCAATCACCGTCACCTATGCGCCGGATGACGTGTATGATTTTGATTTCGAAAACGTAGCATTTACCAACGTGAACGGCTTGGTAACGGTAGAGGAACGCGCGGATCCCGCAGTCGTTATCGGTGACGTCAACGGCGACGGCAACGTCACCATTACGGATATGTTACTGATCAAAGCGCACATTTTAAAGAAGTCGACGTTGACAGGCGCTTATGCGACGGCGGCAGATGCCAACGGAGATAAGAAAATCTCCATTGACGATTTTATCCGAATCAAAGCAAAGGTCCTCGGCAAAGGCGATACGCCCGCCTGATAAAAACGAAAAAAACTCGTGTTTTTTTGGTGAACACGCGCGTTTTTTTGATAATTTATGGAATATTTATGTAATTATTTACTACTAACGGTTGCTTTTTTTCAAAAAAGGTGATATGATAAAATCGTTCGTAGTATTCGTACTGCGCATATTGCGTAATGATCGATATGTGGCTTTTGCCGACAATTTCGATCGCTTTCCATTTTATTATTTTCGGTAATGTGCATTAGCAATTGCAACATTTACAAAAAGGAGACGAGAGTATGAAAAAGACAGTATCCCTTATTGTGACGATTGCGTTGTTGGTGTGTTCGTTCTCCGGCACCTGTATGGTAGCGGAAGCAACCACCCAAGCGAGCGGAATCGTGTATCAGGAAGTTGCACCGGAAGGGCTTAATTCCGCGCAGATCTATGGCGGTAAGAGTGGCCCGTTTAACGCGCAAGCAGATGCAATGCGCGACGAGATCCTCAGTTATGCGGATACTCTCAAAGATCAATCAGGTACCAAATACTACGTATCGCAAGCAAACGGTGACGATGCTAACGACGGTCTTTCTCCCGACACGGCCTGGAAGACGCTCGATAAACTCAACAGCACCTCTTTTGCTTCCGGCAGTATCGTATTGTTTGAACGCGGCGGTGCGTATCGCGGTCAATTGATCGCGAGAAGCGGTGTTTCCTACGGTGCATACGGCACCGGCACCAAACCGGCGCTCTACGGTTCCAGACAGAACTACGCGACCGCTACGTGGGTTGCTGATTCTACCAGAACCAACGTTTACTATTACGAATCCGACCTCAACGACGTCGGTATTGTGGTGATCAATCACGGCGCGATCAAATCGATCCGTCAAAAATCGGTCGGTGCCCTTGCCAGCCGTTCGGCAAAAGACGGTTGGTATTATACCGACGGCAGCCGTGTATATGTATACAGCAAAAACGGTAACCCGTCGGATGTATATGCCAGTATCGAGATCGGTGAAGACAAAAACATCGTATCGGCTTCGGGTTGCACAAACACTACGTTCGAAAACATCTCCTTCAAATACACCGGTGGTCACGGTTTAGCCGGTGACAATACCGAAAACGTCGTCATCCGCGGTTGCGAATTTGGCTGGATCGGTGGTTCGCTTTTGGGCGACACGCCGTACGGTAACGCGATCGAATGGTGGGGCAATTGTAAAGACAACACCGTTCAGGATTGCTGGATCTATCAGTGTTATGACACGGGTTGGACTTTCCAGAGTTCGTCCGCTGCGTCGGCAACCGGTCAGAAATTTATCGATAACTTAGTAGAATAC
The DNA here is from genome assembly GCA_964433065.1 of uncultured Eubacteriales bacterium. GTDB lineage: Bacteria > Bacillota > Clostridia > Oscillospirales > Acutalibacteraceae > RGIG3009. The sequence continues at coordinate 47,212 of CAYSPZ010000002.1, forward strand.
TGCTGGTACTCCACCGAAATGTGGATCGGCGGCGCCGCTGAAGACGTGACAATGGATGACATCCAGATCTCCGGTAACATTATGCGTTTCGCCGGTTATTGCTGGGGTACCAACTTCCGTGAAGATCAGTTGAACTCCTCCCACATCTTTATCAGTTCCAATGTTGGGAATGCTACCAATTTTGTGGTGAGCAATAACATCTTTGAAGGCGGTTATCAACACCTGTTCGGTCAGACCGCCAGCATGACCTTCGACGGTAATACATATGTGCAAACGCAAACCGACTCTTCTGTAATGTCGATGACCTATGATCTGCCGTACGACGAAAATGCAGCGCAAACCATCAAAGACGTGGTCGGCGACCAAAATGCCACCGTTTTGTACAGCGAGTGGGATTGCGCGACCCATACCTACACCGATGTTTGTGATGAGGAATGTGACGTTTGCTATGCTATTCGCACGGCACCTCACTCGTACACCGACGCGTGTGACACCGATTGTAACATCTGCGGTGTGACCCGTACGGCACCTCACAACTACGATAACGCATGTGATTATGCGTGTAACGATTGCGGCACCGAGCGTGTTCCGGCGGACCACGTGTACGACAGCGATTGCGATGCTGATTGTAACGTTTGCGGCGAGACCCGTACGGTATCGAGCCACGAATATGACAATGATTGTGACACCGATTGTAACCTGTGCGGCGCGACTCGCGAAGTTGCCGATCACGTGTATGACAACGATTGTGATGTCGACTGTAACGTTTGCGGCACCGTCCGTGAATCCGGTGGTCACGCCTACGACGATGCGTGCGATACCGCTTGTAACGAGTGCGGCGAGATCCGCGAAGTGTCTGCTCACGTATATGACGACATTCTGGATACGGATTGTAACGAATGCGGTATGACCCGCACCGCTACGAAGTTTGCTCTGCGTGTACCGTATACCCGCGTGTACCAAAAAGGTGCATCGGCGCTTGACCTGACCGGCGGTTGCATCGATATTGCCTATGAGAACGGACAAGCGGGAAGCGTCGATTTGACAGCCGATATGATCACCGGTTTTGACGGTTCGACGGTCGGCACCCAGACCGTAACGGTCACCTGCGGCGGTATGAGCGACACGTTTGATGTCGTTGTAACCGATGCCACCGCGTTACCCACCATTTCGGTCGATAACGTGATAACCTCCGCTGACAGCGGCTTTACGGTGGCGGTTCGCGTGAAAAACAACCCCGGTATCGTTTCGGCTTTGCTGGAGATCTACTACGACGAGACCAAATTGGAATTGGTGTCCTATACGGAACAGGATTTCACCGGTCTGTCTTACGGTCCTGTCGACGTTGCGCCCTTCATCGTTAACTGGTGTGACGCTATTAACACCGACAACACCACCGACGGTGTGATCGCGTTGTTGACCTTCAAAGTGAAAGCGGATGTTGAACTCGGTCAGACCACCATCGCGGTCAACTATGATGCCGAAAACGTATATAACTACGACTTTGATAACGTGACCTTCAATGCGTCCGCCGGTACGGTAAACATCGTTGACGATACCCTCGGTGACATTGACGGTGACGGCGAGATCAACAACAAAGACTTCGGTTTGTTGCAACGTTTCATCAACGAATGGGACGTGACGATCAACGAATCTGCCGCTGATATCAACAGCGACGGTATCATCAACAATAAAGACCTCGGTATTTTACAACGTCACATCAACGGTTGGGATACGGTGTTAAACACCACTACGGTAACTGTTACGACGACCGAGGCGCGTGAGTATTCGAGTCTTCACTGATTCAGGTAGCGCAATATATGCGCCGTTCCTCATTCGGTAGCGCTATCCGGATGTACCACCAACCACTACGGTCGTGAGGGATTCTCTATGAAAAGCACGAACATCTTAAAAAAGATAACCGCAGTGTTGGTGGTAATGATAGTGTGCTTGTACTCCGTAGGTAATATACCGTTATCGGCATCCGCCGACAGTACGACAAAATCTATTCTCGGCGATATGGACGGTGACGGTATCATTACCAATAAGGACTACGGTTTATTACAACGTTTCACGAATGCGTGGAATATTGAGATCAGCGAAACGGTTGCTGACGTGAACGGTGACGGTATCGTCAACAATAAAGATCTCGGTATTCTGCAACGGTATCTCAACGGTTGGGATACGGTGATGGGCACTCCTTCCTCAACGGCACCAACCACGACTACCACGACAACGCGGACAACGGCTACCACGACAAGACCTTTATGGTCACCGTTTGTCTGATCTTGAAAAGCAGTAATAACCAAGATAGTTGTTTTAGGAAACGTACGTTTCCGGATATTTTACATTTGCACCTGTTCTCTTCTTATTTCGCACAGTGTTTACTGCGTTGACCGTCGCGGCGATCGTTGCCGCGTATGTATGAAATGGAATGGTCGATCGTACATGATCGAAAGAATTCAACCGATATGAAAGATATTGGTTCAGTCAGAAATGGGGATTAAACAATGAAAAAATGTATCAGTCTTTTGTTGGCGATCATCATCTGCGTATCGCTCCCGCTGAGCGTTACGGCGGTTGGGTCGTCCGCAACGTCCGAAATGGGATGGGGTTCGGTACTGAATAATGCCGGTTCTATTCCGCTCGATACGGCGTACAGCGATGCCGAACAACAAGCGGTGTCGCTGCAAGCGGCGCAGGAAGGCGCTGTGTTGCTCAAAAACGAGAACAGTGCTCTGCCGCTTCGTCCGACCGATACGGTCGCGATCTTCGGTTCGCGCCAATTGGTGGATACGACAACCAGCAAGACGTCGTATGGTTATTTAGCGGGCGGTGCCGGTTCGGGTACTGTCTGGGATATTATTGATGATTCGCCGCTTTCTTGTCTGCGTGCGGAAGCCTCTGCAGGTAAGTTCAATTTGTACGAGACCATCAGTCAGAACTACGAATCCAAGAAAAACGCCTATACGCCGAGCAGTGCGGATATCCAAGCCGCGAAAGATGCCGGTGTCAATAAAGCGGTTATGATCATTTCCCGTTGGGAAGGTGAAGGCGGTACGGAAGAATCCTGGTTGGACGATCCGTGGCCCGTTCCTGACAGTGAGGCGGTTGCCGGTCAGTGGTATCTGGATCCCTCGGAAAAACGGTTGCTTCAATCCCTTAACGATGCGTTCGATCAGGTCATCGTGGTGTTCAACACCGGTAACTTGATGGATACCACCTGGGTCAAAGAGGGCATCGACGGCGAACAGGTGGTCGACGCGGCGCTCAGCGCGTGGTACGGGGGTCACCAAGGTCCGCAGGCAATCGCAGACCTATTGGTTGGTGACGTGACCCCGTCGGGTAAATTGTCGCAGACCTCTGCGCCGATCGAAAACTATTCCACCACCAAAAACTTCGGTCAAGATGCCTACACCAACTACGAAGAAGATATCTTTGTCGGCTATCGGTATTTTGAAACCTTCAACGTGCCGGTCAACTACGAATTCGGTTTCGGTTTGTCGTATACGACTTTTGATATTTCGGAATTCAACTATACGACGGACGACGAGTACATTACGGTGACGGCGAAGATCAAAAACACCGGCAACTATTCGGGTAAAGAAGTGTTGCAGGTATACTTTGGTGCCCCCCAGATGGGTACGGGCACTGCGAAATTGTCCAAACCCGCGAAGGAATTGGCGGCATACGTGAAGACCGATCTGCTCGCTCCCGGCGAATCGCAGACGGTGACCGCCTCCTTCCCGATCGAAGATATGTCCTCCTACGACGATACCGGTGTGACCGGCAGACAATCGTCGTGGGTAATGGAAGCCGGTGACTACAAGATCTATGCCGGTAACTCGGTAAAGAACGTAAAGCAAGTAGGCACCTATAACCAAGCATCTCTCCGTGTAGTCGAACGTTTGAGTGCGCAAATGTCCCCGACGCAGCTCAGCAAACGTTTGTTGGCGGACGGTACGTATGAAAACGTAAACGTGACCGAAGCCCCCTCCACCACGGTGGATAAAGGTACCAACTACGATGCGAAGGTGTACGATCAACTCATCACCTACGCGGATGTCAAGGCGGGTAGAAACACCATCGAAGAACTGGTATCCCAGATGAGCATTGAGGATCTCGCCTCCTTCACGGCGTCGTATGAGACCGATAATTCTTCCGGTAACTCCGGTATCGGCGGTAACGATAACACCAAAGACAAGTATGGTATTACACCTACCGGTAACGTAGACGGCCCTGCAGGTCCCGCTACCGCTGAATGGGCATTCCCGAGCGCAACGGCGATTGCGTGTACCTTCAACTTAGACATTGCGTCCGATGTCGGTACGGTCGGCGGTAAATACTGCGAATCGTTGTCCTACTACGGTGACAACAGTCCGTTTATGTGGCAAGCGGCGGGTGTAAACATTCAACGTAATCCGCTCGCGGGTCGTAACTTCGAATACTATTCGGAAGATCCGCTGGTGACCGGTCTTTGCGGTGCGGCATTTACGCTGCGCGCACAACAGCAAGGCATCGGTGTTGTGGTAAAACACCTTGCCGCCAACAACCAGGAGACCAACCGCGGCGGCAACGACAGCCGTATGTCCGAACGTGCTTTGCGCGAGATCTACCTCAAAGGTTTCGAGATCATCTGTAAAGAAGCCGATCCGGTCAGCATTATGACCTCCTATAACAAGATCAACGGCGTTAACTCCTGGCAAGCCACAGAAATGCTGATCAACATCATTCGTGACGAATGGGGTTGGGACGGTATGTATATGAGTGACTGGGACGAAGTCGGTGAGGGCAGCGGCGATATGGTGCTTGCCGGTCACAACATCAAGATGGGTGCGAACCAAACGGCTCGTGACTATTCCGAGATCATCACCTACTACAACGAAGGCAAGATCGGCCGTTCGTTGCTCGAAGAAAATGCCGTGTACGTCATCCGCGCGATCCTCGAATCCGATCGTGAATATACCGCGTTTGATGATACGGATGAACCGACTACGGAAGAAACGCTCGACCCCGTGATCGTGACCTGCTACGGTGACAGTGTTACCGAAGGTATGTCGATGACCACCGAAAACAAATACCCGACCATCCTGCAAGGATTGCTCGGCGATCACTACATCGTCCAGAACGCGGGCGACGGCGGTGAAAGAACCACCTGTATCATGGCACGTCAAGGCGCTTTGAAACTGTACACCAAAAAGGAACTCAGTTTTGCGAAGGATCAAGATACCTTATTGATCGATCAGCAAACGGGACGCGGTGTCGTTACCGAAAACGGTCTGGAACCCCGTTGGACCTCACCGTTCGGTCGTGACGTGCCGATCGCAAACGTAACCATCAACGGTGTAGCCTACGAACTCCAATTCAAGAACTTTGACTGGAGCAACTGCTACTGCGACACCTATCTGGTTCGTAAAGATACCCAAAAAGCGGTCACCATCCCGAAGGGGAGCGAAGTGATCCTGGATACCACCACCGTTTCCAAGAGCAACTATTGCGACATCTACCTGATGGGCTTTAACGGCACCTGGAGCTCGGTTGACGATCTGATCGCACAATACCAAAAAATGATCGATTACCGCGGCAACGATCGCTACCTGCTCGTCATCCCGTTCTGGGATAAAGGCAACAATGCCGAAGCGTATGAGAAGTTCAAAGCGGCGTTCGGCGATCACGCGGTGGATCTCGTACAATATTGCGTGGACGGTGGTATGACGAAAAACGGTTTGACCGTTTCCGATACCGACGCCGAGTGCTTGGCGAACAATATCGTACCGTATTCCTTGAAATTGTACGGTACGGAAAACACTGCGGACGTACACCTGAGTGCGGACGGATACAAGGTGTTGGCGAATGCCCTGTACGAGCAAGGTCACGAGATCGGTCTTTGGACGGATCACATCTACGATGCCGATTGCGACGCATACTGCAACGTTTGCGGCGAGATGCGTTCCGATGTAACCGCTCACACCTTTGATGCGGTTTGTGACGTCGAATGTAATCTTTGCGGCACCCTTCGTTCGGCGGCAGGTGAACACACCTATAACGGCAGTTGCGATACCGTTTGTAACGCTTGTGACGCGACCCGTGCGGCAGGTGACCACACGTACGACAGCGGTTGTGACACTGAGTGTAACGTTTGCGGCGAGACCCGCACGGCAACTGCTCATACGTACGATAACATTTGCGATACCGATTGTAACGTGTGCGGTGAGACCCGTACGGTCGACAGCCACGTGTACGACAACGATTGCGATACCGAATGTAACTTGTGCGGTGTGACCCGTACGGTCGACAGTCACGCGTACGACAACGATTGTGATGCGGATTGTAATGTTTGCGGTACGACCCGTGAAGTACCCGCCCACGTATATGACGATCTGCTCGATACCGATTGTAACGTGTGCGGCGCGACCCGTGCCGTTGCACAGGTTACCTTCCATACACCGACCGTCCGCGCATACCGTAAAGGTGCCACGGTTGTGGATGTTACCGACGGTTGGATGGATATTACCTATGAAGACGGTCAACAGGGTAGAGTAGCCCTGACGACCGATATGATCACCGGTTTTGACGGATCGAAGGTTGGTACACAGACCTTGACCGTCACCTGCGGCAGTGTCTGCGAGACTTACGATGTCGTCGTAATGAATACCGATGCGTTATCCACCATTACGGTTGACAATGCGACGGTCCGTGCTGACCAAACCTTTACTGTGGCGGTTCGCTTGAAGAACAACCCCGGTATCGTTTCGGCAAGACTGGAAATTTCTTACGATCAAGACGTTTTGGAACTTGTTTCCTATGCGGAACAAGATTTCACCGGTATGTCTTACGGACCGACTGAAAAAATGCCGTTTGTCGTTAACTGGTGTGACGCTATCAATGCTAACAACACCACCGATGGTGTGATCGCGTTGTTGACCTTCAAAGTGAAGGCGGATGCCGAGATCGGTCAAACCACCATCTCGGTTGACTACGATGCCGACGACATCTACAATTACGACTTTGAAAACGTGGCATTTAACGTTCAGAGTGGTACGATCGATATCACCTCGCATACGCCCGGTGATCTGAATGATGACGGCGAGACCAACAACAAAGATATCGGTTTGTTACAACGTTTCATCAACAAATGGAGCGATACGACCATCAACGAAGCCGCTGCCGACGTAAACGGCGACGGTACCATCAACAATAAAGACCTCGGTATTTTACAGCGCCATATCAATGGTTGGGAGATCGAACTGCAATAACCGAAAACTGCCTTGCGGGTGGTAGAGGTTTCCCCGATACACGCAACGCTCCCACTTGATAGTGCTTTTCAACGCGATACGGTTCGTCAGCCTTACTTTGTCCCGGAAAAGTAAGGCTGATGTGCCTTATAACCTACTCAATGCCATCGTTTTTGGCATTTGTACGGAGGAATGATCTATGAAGATGTTACATCTTAAAAAGCATCTTGCCGTTATGGTATCGATCGTTATGCTCATCTGCTCGTTTGCGGGGACATTCACCGTATCGGCAGCGCAAGCGCAGATCTATATTATCGATGGCACGAAATACGTATTCGCGCATGCGGATGGTACGCTTACGTATGACGGTACTGCCTACGGTGCGTATGCAACCTTCGAACTGGCATATAAAGCCATTGCTCCGACAGGTGGTACCATCGTAGTAGAAGGCACCCATACCCTCTATACTGAAAGTACCACGACTACGGCTATCGAAGTGATAGGTCTCGGCAAATCTGCGACCACCCTCAATCTTCCCAACGCCTATCCCGCGTCCGTATACGGCGAACTGTACTTGAAAGACCTGACTTTGGGTCACCTCAACAGCGGTAAACGCTTTAAAGCGGATCGTTTGACCCTTGACAACGTTGCCGACGGTACCGGCAGTGCGCTTTGGTACGTTGGTTTCGTCACCGGTCAAACTAACGGCGCGACCTGCTACCTCGATGTAAAAGCGGGCAGTGCTCTCAACCTGATCGGTATTCATGAATATGCTTCCATCGCCTCGGGGCGTTCGGATAATATGTACTTTATCATTGACGGCGGTTCGATCCATTGGGATCCGAGAAACGGTCAACCTGTCCACGGCAACCTGACCTATATCGTCAACAACTCCTCAGGCATGTCCAACAAAAAAATCTCTACCCAAACCGATCCCGACGGTGCGTTGACGGTTATTTTCAACAACGGTATTACCGACGTGACTGTTTCCGACACTGCCGGCAACGTTGACTATCGTGTGAACGTTGCTGCCGGCGGCTATGCGGATATCAAAATTGAAGGCAGTGCGGATACCGCGCCCACCTTCGTGATTACTAGCAGCAATGGTTTAATACCGGTCATCAACGGTCAACAACTGCCACTGACCGATGGCGAATACCTATATACCCCGACTACCAAAGGTACCGTCGACATCACCTTTATAGATACCCGCATCTACACGGTAGATGGCGAGGCCACCGTGTTCGTGGCGGCAGACGGCGAAGTTGCGTATAACGGCGAAAATTATAATGCATACAGCACGTTTGAACTCGCATATAAGTCGATCATCGGTGAAGGCGGTACCATCGTCGTCGAGGGCGAACACACGCTCTATACTGAAAAAACGGCATCCAATCCCATTAAGATTCTTGGTTTGGGTATCAACAATTCCAAATTACTCCTTCCCGGTTCGTATAACACGCTTTACGGTGAAATTGAGATCGATAAGATCACACTTTCCACCACAATCGGAAGCGGCGACGCTCACATTGCGGTCAATCGTTTTACCATCGGTAAAAATATGCAATCTGCGGGTAACTTATGGTTCACGGGTTACGTTTCTACCGTCGCCGGTGAGTTGTGCTATCTCGTTCACAACGGCAAATCCACGGCATTCTTGTTAAACGTATCCCAGTTGAGTTGGCCCAGCACCCCCGATGCGGATATTCAGGAGATCTATAACGGTGGTTACGTCAACTTTGATATCCAGATAAACGCTGCCGCCAAACGCAATCTGACCTATGTTTTTGACAGCGTTGCCCAATTCAACCAAAAAGCAGTGTCGGTTCGTTATGATGCCGGTTACAATCTGTCCTTGATCTTCAATAACGGTATTACCGATATGCAGGTTAACGACGACAATGGCTATGTCGATTACCGGTTAAACGTAGCGAGCGGCGGTTATGCATATGTCAAGGAACAAGGCACCGCTACCACCGCACCGACGTTTGTGATTCTTCCGTCGGAACATCAAGCACCGTGCGTAAACGGTGAGAAACTGTCGGTCACCAACGGTGAGTATCTCTACACACCCACCGAAAAAGGCACCTTCGATATCACCTTTGTTGATTCCGAAGAACCGCGTGTATATCTGATCGACAACGCGTACTTTGCCTTTGCGGCAAAAGACGGCAAGATCGAATATCAGGGCAAGACCCACTACGCATTCGAAACTTACGAATTGGCGTATAAAGCCCTCGCGATCCACGGCGGTACCCTTGTCGTGGAAGGCAAACACGCTCTTTACAGTGAAAAGACGACCAAAAAGCCGATCAAGGTGATCGGTGCAGACGACGATGCGACGGTTACGTTTGGAAGTTCGCAATGCATCTACGGTGACACCGAGTTCGACAACATTCGTTTCCAAACGGCTACGAACAGTTCCGCCGATACGATGGAATTTATGGCTGCCGGCAACCTTCTCTTCGGCAAAAACGTAAAATTCGGCGCGATGAACTCGATCGGCTTTGTCGGCTTGACTTCCGATATCAACAGTCGTGTAAACGCGGGTGACACCGTGACGTTGAAATGGGCTTCGACGGGTATCGGTTCTGCCGGTGAAGTGTTCTATGTCCGCGCGTTAAGAGGTACGATCGGTACGGCGGATAAAAAGATCAACGTCCAATTGATCATGGACGGTACCGGCTATACCTCGACCTTCACGAACGGTCTCGGCTTATCGGGCAACATCAACGGTAGTTTTACCTTCGTCATCAACGACAGCACCTATTTTTACAAGAAGGGCGACAACAAGACCATCAGCCTGACGGGTACCGTTTCGGATAAACTGACCGTTATCTTCAACGACGGTGTCAACGATGTCGTGCTCGAAGAAACGGCGGATACCGCAGATTACGTGTTAAACGTTGCCAACGGCGGTTACGCATATGTCAAAACCGAAGGCACCGCTACCACGGCACCTACGTTTGTTATTGAGCCTCCTGCAGGTAAAAAGCCGCTCATTAACTCCGTTCAGATCGACGCGGTCAACGGTGAATACCTGTACACACCCTCCACGAGCGGAATTATTGACATCACCTTCGGACATACCTCTTCCTATACGCCGAGTGTTCAGGCACCCGCCAATCAGAAATTGGCAGTTACCAAATTGAAGACCGACTCGCGCAAAGATCCGCTCGGTATTGATTATACCGCACCGGTACTCAGCTGGATGGTAGAAAGCACCCGCCGCGGCGCCAAACAGACCGCCTATCGTGTCGGTGTTGCTTCTTCCACCGAAAACATCATCGCCGGCAACTTCGACGTGTGGGACAGCGGTAAGGTGTTCTCTTCCGATACGAACATCACCTACGGCGCTGTCAACGGTATCGGCGGCAGACCGGCGGCAACCTTACAGGCACAGACCCCGTACTATTGGACGGTATACGCGTGGAACGAAAATTCGGTCGAAAACCGTTCAACGCAGATCGCGATGTTTGAAACCGCCTTGTTCGGCGATTTCGGCAGCGATAACTACTGGATCTTCGCGAATCAACCTACCGACGGTACAGCGGCAGAAACGGCGGGACGTTTGTTCCGTAAACAATTTACCTTGTCGCAGACGAAAGAAAACATCGTTTCAGCGAGACTGTATTCGACTGCCGCCGGCAACCAGATCATGTACGTCAACGGAAAACGGGCAGCCGAAGATTACTTTGCTCCCGGCAAATCCAAATACACCAAGATGTTCTACTACCAGACCTACGACATCACCGCTCTTATGAGAGATGGCGATAACACTATTGGCGCGGAAGTCGGTCAAGGCTGGTATAACGCAGGTGCCGTTGCCGCTACATACGGTTCCGACGTTGCGCTCAAAGCCAAATTGGTGGTCACCTATGAGGATGGCACCCAACAAGTCATCAACACCGACAGCACTTGGCAAGGCACGATGCAGGGGGCCACGCTTTCCAACCGTTTCTACGACGGTCAGGTGATAGACGGCCGCGAATACATCGAAGGATGGGCACAAAACGACAATACGTCGGATAAATGGCAATCCGTACAAGCGGTTACCACCTTCAGAACGACGACGGGCCCGATCGGTGATCTTTTCATCGCCGAAAATATGGATCCCGTCCGCAACGTGATGACCTTCACTCCCTCTGCATACGAGCAGAAGAGTGAAACCTCCCGCTTGTATACCTTTGACCAGAACATTGCGGGTACCGTGCGCATTACCGCCAAAGCCAAAGCGGGTGTCACGATGACCCTCAAGTACGGCGAATTCCTGACAGGCGGTACCATCACCGGTACCGAATACAACGGCAACAACGGTATCGACAGTTATACCTTCCGCGGCGACGAGGGCGGCGAAACGGTCACCTTTGACCTCGTCTACCACGGCTTCCAGTACGTGTTGGTATCCAACGAAAGTACCGACAGCACGTTGAGCAGTGAACCGATCGAGATCGTTTCCATCGAAGCGTTGGTTCTGTCCAGCCTTACGGAGGAAACGTACACGTTTGATTCCTCTAACAACACCATCGACCAATACGTCCAAAACGTGTTGTGGTCGTTGCGCAGTAACTTTATGTCCACCATCACCGACTGTCCGACCCGTGAAAAGAACACATGGACGGGTGACGCGCAGATCATTGCGGGCGCTTCCGCTTATTTCGCGGACGTCTACAACACGTACCGTAACTTCCAGTTGATGACTCAACACTCCGCGTTTGGTGACGGCGGTTTGCCGGAGATCGTTCCCGAAGCGACGACGAACAATGCCTCCACCTCCGAAACGCAATTTGTTTCGATGCCGGCAGGGTGGACCGATTCAACGGTCATCATCACGTGGCAGATGTACAACCAGTACGGTGATCTGAATATCATCAACGACAACTATGCCACGATGAAGAATTTTGTGGATTGTCTGGTACGTCAACGCATCTATCAGGAAGGCGACGAGATTCCGTATTTTGTCATCGACCCCACCGACCTGCGTATGGACGGCGGAAAATACGGCGACTGGTTAGGCAAATCCAATGGGAATGCTAATGCTTCCTATTACGAAAAGACCTACTATTCGACCACTTACAACAGCACGTCCGCCATCTCTTTCGTGGAGATCGGAACCGCGTATCTGGCGCACTCCTGTGACCTGTTGTCACAGATGGCAGAAGCGATCGGCAATACGACCGAGGCGACCTACTACCACGATCTGTATCAACGTTTCGCAAAAGCGTGGCGCACCAACTTTGTCGCGGCGGACGGATACACCTGTACTTCCAACGGTACCACCACGTTAAACGAGGACGGTACCCCCAATACGTATACCCCCGGCGAAGGATGGGTTACCTCCTACGCGCTCGGCTTAGAATTCAACCTCTTTGAAAACGAAGAGATGGCAAAAAAAGCCGCCGCGAAACTGGCATCGTTGATGGAAAACTGGGAATATCAACAGATGGTTGGTTTCTTGGGCATCGACACCCTGTATACGGGTCTCAGCCACAACGGTCAGTTCGAAGCCGCTCTCAAAATTATGGAGAACGAAAAGAATCCTTCCGCGCTTTACTCGGTCACTCGGGGTGCAACGACGATCTGGGAAACCTACGACGAGATCAACTATTCCCGTAACCACTACGTTTTCGGTGCGCCCAGCCGCTGGTTGTTCAGCGACGTGCTCGGTATCACCCACGGATACGAAAGTGAAAACGTCGGGTACACCCACTTCCTGTTAGAACCCAACTACTCTTCCGATCTCGATACGACCCTCACGTGGGTCAGCGGTTCTTACACCGCACGTACCGGTACCATCAAGAGCGAGTGGAAACTCTCCTCCGACCGTACGACTTTCACCTACAAATGTACCGTTCCTGCGAACACGAGTGCAACCGTGTCGTTGCCCTTGTTTGGTGAAAAATCGGCTGTCACCGAAGGCGGCATACCTGCCACCGATTCTAAAGGTGTTGCCTTTGTCGAGATCAAAGACGGCAGAGCATATTATGAGGTTACCTCAGGTGAATACGAGTTCGTTGTGACCGACTCGGTCACAGAGTTGTCTGTTACACCGCCCACCAAACGGGTATACGGTAAAGGCAGCACCGCGATCGACGTCACAGGCGGTCTGGTCAACGTTACCTATTCTGGCGGCAGAAGCGAAACCATCGAATTGACGGCGGATATGATCACCGACTTTGACGGTTCTGTGGTCGGTACACAGACGGTGACGGTCACTTACGGCGGTGTCAGCGATACGTTTGACATTGCTGTAATGAACACCAACACCTTGCCTACCGTTACCGTGGACAGTGTAAACGCGAGTGTCGGTAAGACCTTTACGGTGGCGGTTACATTACAGAACAATCCCGGTATCACATCGGCAAACCTTGCCATCTCGTATGACACGAGTAAACTGGAACTGGTATCGTATAACGAACAAGAGTTCAGCGGCCTGTCCTGCGGATCGGTTACCGACGATCCTTTTGTGATCCGTTGGCAAGGTGCGGATAACACCGATACCGTGTTTGTGCTGTTAACTTTCCAAGTGAAAGCAGATACTCCGATCGGTACGACCGACATTTCGGTTGCCGTCGACTGCGGCAACGTCTTGTTCAACACCGCAAGCGGTACGGTGAACATCGCCAAATATACCACCGGTGACCTGAACAGAGACGGTCTTATCAACAATAAAGACCTTGGCTTGATGCAACGCTTTAACAACAGTTGGTCCGTTGTGATCAACCAATCCGCCGCAGACGTTAACGGCGACGGAAAGGTCAACAATAAAGACCTCGGTATTTTACAGCGTTATATCAATGGTTGGGACGTAACACTATCCTAAGACAACGAAAACCACGCGATCATCGCGTGGTTTTTGTTTTTTTTCTTGAAATTATCGAACAAGTGTAGTATACTGGAAAATGGTAATTTTTATGTACTCTTATTTTTGTACACGGAGGGAAAGAAAAGTGAAACAATCATTGTTCAAAAAAGTATGTGCCATCGTGATGGCGTTCGTACTGACAGTATCGTTCTGTCCGAACGGCGCATTCCACATCACGGCGGCGGCGCTGACGAGCGGTAATTATACCTATACCGTTTCCGACGGCGCGGCAACGATTACCGACTTTAGTACGACGGTAACCGGTGCATTGACCATTCCGAATAAGATCGGCGGTTACCCCGTTACCACTATCGGTGCGTATGCCTTTGACTCTTGCAGCGGTCTGACAAGCATCACCATCCCCGACAGCGTGACCGTTATTGAACAGTGCGCTTTCAAAGGTTGTAGCGGACTGACGAGCATTACGCTTGGCAACAGTGTGGCTGAAATCGGTACGTGGGCATTTTACAACTGCAAAGCCTTGACGAGCATCACCATTCCGGCGAGTGTAACCACCATTGGTGACAGTGCGTTTGAGGGCTGTAAAAAAATCGCGAGCGTATACACTGCCGACATAGCGGCTTGGTGTGCGATTTCCTTTGGCAACGAATTGTCCACCCCGCTCTATTATGCCAACAAACTGTATGTTAACGGAGAACTGGTAACCGACCTGATCATTCCCGACGGTGTGACCGGTATCGGCGACTACGCGTTTTACGCTTGCAGCAGTGCGACGAGTATCACCCTCCCCGACAGCGTGACATCCATCGGCAGTTACGCGTTCTATTGCGGCAAACTGACCGACCTGGATCTCGGAAACGGTGTGACCACCATTGCCGACCACGCGTTCTACGGTTGTGCCGCCATGAAAAGCATTACCTTCCCCGCCGGTGTGACGAGTGTCGGTGAGTATGTTTTCCAATATTGCAGCAGTCTTTCGTCCGTTGTCGTTGCGGAAGATAACGTGACCTACGCGTCCGAGGACGGTGTATTGTTCAACGACGCGATGACCACTTTGATCGCTTACCCTGCGGCAAAAGCCGATACGACTTATAACATTCCCGACGGTGTGACCACCATCGGCACCAGTGCGTTCTACAACTGTGATATTCTGGTAAATGCCGTTCTTCCCGATAGCGTAACCACCATTAACGAACGTGCGTTCTACGGTTGTGATTATCTGGCAAACGTCAACATCCCCGACGGTGTGACCACCATCGGTGGCTATGCGTTCCACGGTTGCGACAGTTTGTTAAGTATCGCCATTCCCAACGGTGTGACCGCTATCAACGGTTATACGTTCTATACGTGCAGCGGTATGACCAACATTATGATCCCCGCAAGCGTGACCTCGATTGGTAACAACGCGTTTTACGGTTGTACCGCCCTGACCGATGTCTGGTACGGTGGCAGCAGCCAAGACGCGATCGCCATCGACACCAACAACACCTTGCTCACCGATGCGACGTGGCATTATAATTTCTGCCAAAAACACACCTACGACAACGCTTGCGACACCGATTGTAACACCTGCGGTGAAACTCGCACGGTTGGCGACCACGTGTACGACAACGACTGCGACGCTGACTGTAATGTCTGCGGTGCAACCCGCGAAGTGAGCGGTCACAAGTACGAAAACGACTGCGATATCGACTGTGATATCTGCGGCGATACCCGTGAAGTGGCTGACCACGTGTACGACAACGACTGTGACGCTGATTGTAACGTCTGCGGTGCTACCCGCGAAGTGAGCGGCCACAAGTACGAAAATGACTGCGATATCGACTGTGATATCTGCGGCGATACCCGTGAAGTGGCTGACCACGTGTACGATAACGACTGCGACGCTGACTGTAACGTCTGCGGTGACACCCGCAAAGTAGACGGTCACAAGTACGAAAATGACTGCGATGTCGATTGTGATATCTGCGGTGACGTTCGTGAAGTGAACGGCCACGTGTACGACAACGATTGCGACGCTGATTGTAATGTCTGCGGTGACACCCGCAAAGTAGACGGTCACAAGTACGAAAATGACTGCGATG
>CAYSPZ010000002.1:63456-91909 GCA_964433065.1 uncultured Eubacteriales bacterium
AAGTGAACGGCCACGTGTACGACAACGATTGCGACGCTGATTGTAATGTCTGCGGCAATGTCCGCGAAGTGGCTGACCACGTGTACGATAACGCTTGCGACGCTGACTGTAACGTCTGCGGTGACACCCGCAAAGTAGACGGTCACAAGTACGATAACGACTGCGACGCTGACTGTAATGTCTGCGGTGCTACCCGCGAAGTGGCTGACCACGTGTACGACAACGACTGCGACGTTGACTGCAACAACTGCGGCGACGTTCGCGAAGTGGCTGACCACGTGTACGACAATGCGTGCGACGCGGACTGTAACACCTGCGGTGTTACCCGCGAAGTGGCTGACCACGTATACGATAACGAAGAGGATGCCGACTGTAACGAATGCGGCGCGATCCGCTACGTTGGTGCGATGCCGACCTTCTCGGTCGACAGCGTGACGACCCGCGTAGGAAAGACCTTTACGGTGGCGGTTCGGGTGGAGAACAACCCCGGTATCGTTTCGGCGAAACTGGCGGTCTCCTACGATGCCGACAAGTTGCAGTTGCTCAGCTACGAGGTGCAGGATTTTGCGGGTCTGTCCTACGGTCCTGCCGAGAACAATCCGTTTATCGTGAACTGGTACGATACGTTGAACGATAACAACACCACCAACGGTGCGTTCGTGCTTTTGACCTTTGAGGTCAAAGCGGATGCGGCATTCGGACCGACCGACATTTCGGTGAGTTATGATCCCGAAGACGTGTACGACTTTGACTTTGAAAACGTTGCGTTTGACACGGTCAGCGGTACCGTCGACATTGTCGAATACATTTCGGGCGACCTCAACGACGACGACATCATCAACAACAAAGACGTCGGTGAATTACAACGCTTTGTTAACGGTTGGGGCGTGGATATCAACCAACTCGCCGCCGACGTGAACCGTGACGGTCTTATCAACAACAAAGACCTTGGTATCCTCAAACGCTATGTCAACGGCTGGGATATCGAATTGAAATAAAACTCTTTAAAGTACGTGTTGGGCAATCGCTCAACGCGTACTTTTTTATGTCTCGATATTGAAAGTTATGGAAAACTATGTTAAAATAAGAACGGTTTGGAATTTCTTTGAAAGGAGAAATGGGATGGTATATTATTTAGCCGTCGATATCGGTGCTTCTTCCGGTCGTCACATTCTGGGTCATCTGGAAAACGGACGATTGATATTAGAAGAAATTTACCGATTCGACAACAAACAGGTCAAACAAAACGGGCACGATTGTTGGGATATGGACAATCTGCGAAACGGCATTCTGGAAGGAATGAAAGCGTGTAAAGCGGCGGGGAAGATCCCGAAAACAATGGGTATCGATACCTGGGCGGTGGATTTCGTGTTGCTCGATGATCACGACCATCTGCTCGGCGACGCGGTTGCCTACCGCGACTCCCGTACCGCGGGTATGGACGCGTGGGTGGACGCACGGATCGATCCCGCGCAACTGTATGCTAAAACGGGCATTCAGAAACAACCGTTCAACACGGTCTATCAGTTGGCGGCGTTGTCGCAAGAACACCCCGAACAACTAAAAAATGCCGCGTGGTTGCTGATGATCCCCGAATATTTCAATTTCGTGTTGACCGGTATCAAGCAAAACGAGTACACCAATGCTACCTCGACCAATCTGGTCAATGCCGTTTCCAAAACGTGGGACGACGAGGTAATCGAAAAATTGGGATTCCCCAAACGCATTTTCCATTCTCTTGCGATGCCCGGTACGGTGCTCGGCAACCTCATACCCGAGATACAAGAGCAGGTCGGATTCGATACCACGGTGGTACTTCCCGCAACGCACGATACGGGCTCGGCATTTTTAGCCGTACCTGCGCAGGACGACGAATCGGTATACCTGTCATCGGGAACGTGGAGTCTGCTCGGTGTGGAAAACGAAATGCCGATCACCACACCCGAAAGTCAAGCCGCCAACTTCACCAACGAAGGCGGCGCGTGGTATCGGTATCGGTACCTGAAAAACATTATGGGTCTGTGGATGATCCAATCGGTTCGCCGCGAACTTAACGGTATTGCGTACGTGCAGGGCAAAGAACAACGCGTGGTCGCCGAAAAGCAATGGAGTTTTAACGATCTCATCGAAGCGGCACGGGAATGTGAATCGTTTAAGAGTGTCGTTGACGTGAACGATGAGGCATTTTTAGCACCCGACAGTATGATCGGTGCGATCAAGGACGTTTGCGCCAAAACGGGACAACCCGTTCCGCAAACGGTAGGGGAAACGATGCAGTGCATTTACACAAGCCTTTCCCTGTGCTACCGCGATGCCATACGCGAACTGGAAAGTTTGACCGGCAAACGGTATCGTCACATTCACATCGTCGGCGGCGGTTGTCAGGATATGTATTTGAACGAACGCACCGCCCGTGCGACGGGATTACCCGTGTACGCGGGACCGATCGAGGGTACCGCCATTGGCAACCTCATCGTACAGATGATCGCAGACGGCACGTTTGATTCGTTGCAACGGGCGCGGCAAACGATCTATAACACTTTTGACATAAAGGAGATCACGGTATGAGTTACATAGAAGCAAAACAAAAATACGCGGCACTCGGTATCGATACCGACGCGGCAATCAAGCGGTTACAAACCGTTCCGGTCGCATTGCATTGTTGGCAAGGCGACGACGTCGGCGGTTTTGATCGCAAGGAAAAAGGTCTTTCGGGTGGCATCCAGACCACCGGCAACTACCCCGGTAAAGCCACCACCCCCGCCGAATTGATGGCGGATATCGACAAGGTCATCGAACTCGTTCCCGGCACGGTCAAAATGAACCTGCATGCCTGCTATGCCATCTTTGACGAGGAAAACGGCGGTTGGGTAGACCGCGATAAACTCGAACCCAAACACTTCAAAAAATGGGTGGATTTCTGCAAACAACGCGGCTTGGGTTGTGACTTTAACCCCACCTTCTTCTCCCACCCGATGTGCGATCCCCTGACCCTGTCCAGTCCCAACGAAGAAACCCGTAAATTCTGGGTAGAACACGGCAAAGCGTGCGTACGCATTTCGCAGTATCTCGCGGATGAACTGGGTATGCCGTGTGTGATGAACATCTGGACGGGCGATGGATACAAAGATATCCCTGCCGATCGTTTAGGTCCGCGCGTGCGGTACAAACAATCGTTTGACGAGATCCTGTCCGAACCGTTTGACAAAGAAAAAGTGTATCCCTGCGCCGAGTCCAAAGTATTCGGTATCGGTGTGGAAAGTTATACCGTCGGCTCGGCGGAATGGTGCCTGAAATACGCGGCAGGACGCGACGATTGTATCTGCCTGATGGATAACGGTCACTATCATCCCACCGAAGTGGTCAGTGACAAGATCTCTGCCGTGTTGACCTACGACAAAAAGATGGCATTACACGTCACCCGCGGTGTCCGTTGGGACAGCGACCACGTCGTTTTGTTCGACGACGAAACCAAAGAGATCTGCAAAGAGATCGTGCGTTGCGATGCGCTTGACCGCGTGTTTATCGCACTTGACTATTTCGATGCTTCCATCAACCGCGTCAGCGCGTGGGTGACGGGTTTCCGTAACCTGCAAAAATCGTTGTTGTTCGCATTGCTGCAACCGTATACCGCGTTGGCGCAACTGCAGGATGACGGTAACTTCACCAAACTGATGGTGATGCAGGAAGAACTCAAAACCATGCCGTTCGGTGACGTGTGGGATGAATATTGCCGTGTTTGCGGCAAACCCGTTGACGGTGAATGGTATCCCGCCATCGAAAAATATGAAGACGAAGTATTGTCGAAAAGAGGATAAGAATGAAGGATATTTTAACCGCTCCCTTTGTGGAGGAAATGAGAAAGACCACCGCCAATATGTACCGCTTAGGCTGGGACGAACGCAACGGCGGTAACATCAGTTACCTGCTCGACACGAACGAAGTCACGCAATATCTCGATGTCAACCGCGTGATCCGCACCATCCCGATCGGGTTTGAAGCGAAACCCTTGATCGGTAAGATCTTTATCGTGACCGGTACGGGTAAATACTTCAAAAACGTGATGGACGACCCGCAAAACAATCTCGGTATCATTCGCATTGCTGAGGACGGTTGTACGGCAGAATTGTTGTGGGGTTATGAAGACGGCGGCAAATTCACCTCCGAATTACCCGCCCACCTGATGAGCCATATGGCGCGTCTGTCGGTCGACCCCGACAACCGTGTGGTGATGCATACCCATCCCACCTATACGTTGGCGATGAACTACGTACACGAACTGGACGAACGCTCGTTTACCCATACCTTGTGGGAGATGTGTACCGAATGCATCGTGGTGTTCCCCGACGGTATCGGTGTGTTACCGTGGATGTTGTGCGGTACCACCTCGATCGGTGAAGCCACCGCCGAAAAAATGAAAGAATTCCGTCTGGTCGTATGGGGTATGCACGGCATCTACGGAGCGGGTAAAACGATGGACGAAACCTTCGGTTTGATCGAAACGGTCGAAAAAGCCGCGCAGATCTATATGTTGACCGCACACCTGCCGCGTGTCAACACCATCCGCGATACCGAAATGCAGGAATTAGCGGAATTTTTCGGTGTTAACTGCCGTAAGGATTTCTTAAATCTATAATAAAAAGGAGTGCTCAGTATGAATCTCAAAGGAAGCAAAACCGAGGCAAACCTCAAAACCGCATTCGCAGGCGAATCCGAAGCGCGTAATAAATATACTTACTACGCGTCCAAAGCCCGTAAAGACGGCTACGTCCAGATCGCTCAGTTGCTCGAAGCCACCGCCAACAACGAAAAAGAACACGCGAAACTGTGGTTTAAACTGTTACACGACGGTATCGGCTCCACCGCTGAAAACCTGCTGGATGCCGCGATGGGCGAGAACTATGAATGGACCGAAATGTACGCGACCTTCGCGAAAGAGGCGCGCGAAGAAGGGTTCGATCATATCGCCGACCTGTTCGAAGGTGTCGCCGCCATCGAAAAGGAACACGAAGAACGCTACCGCCGCCTGCTTCAAAACGTCAAAGAAGGCATCGTCTTCTCCCGCGACGGCGATCGCATCTGGGAATGCGGCAACTGCGGTCACATCCACGTCGGTCCCACCGCTCCCGAACTGTGCCCCGTCTGCGCTCATCCGCAAAGTTACTTCGCTCTTCGCGCTACCAATTATTAATTCAAAAAGGTCGTATGCCGATCGGCATACGACCTTTTTTATCCATCTTCCAATTCGGCTTGCGCCGTCATCCATTCGTCCATCAACGTTTCCAACCGTTCGTTTTGCGTCTTCAACTGTTCGCCCAACTCGGTGATCCGCGTGTAATCGGATGCTACCTCCGGCAACTCCAACTGTTCCTGTAACGCGGCGATCTCCTCTTCACACGCGGCAATACTTTCTTCGCATTTACGTACCCGCGTGGCGGCTTTCCGCCGCTTGGACTCTTGTTCCTTGCGCTTTAAATACGCGTTTTCTTTCGGCGCGGATACCGCCGTCGTCTGTTCGGTGACCGCCGCTATCCGCTTCTGCGCGTAGGCATCGTAATCACCATCGTACGACGTACACCCATCCTCCGATAAATGCAGGATCCGCGTCGCCATACGATTGATAAAATAACGGTCGTGTGACACCACCAACAACGTTCCCTCATACCCGTCAAGCGCGTCTTCCAACGCTTCGCGCGAGGCGATGTCCAGATGGTTGGTCGGCTCGTCCAGCAACAGAACGTTGTCGTGCGCCAACATCAGTTTTAACAATAACAACCGCGCCTTTTCGCCGCCGCTTAAGGTGGATACGGATTTAAACACCTCGTCACCGCGGAACAAAAACGCGGCAAGCGCGTTGCGTAAAGCCGTTTCGGTCAGGTGGGGATACGCGTCCCACAACTGGTCGATCGCCGTTTTGTCGGGATCTAATGTAGATTGGATCTGATCGTAATATCCCACCGATACTTTCGCACCAAACCGCATATATCCGCTTTGTGGGGTCAGTTCCCCCGTCAATAAGCGCAACAAGGTCGTTTTTCCGCACCCGTTCGGACCGAGTAAAAACACCCGTTCACCGCGCCGTAACTGAAATGCCACGTCGCGGAACAATGGGGAAGAGAACCCCATCGACAGTTCGCCAACGTTCAACACCTCGTTTCCGCTGGTAACGTCCGCCGAAAACCCAAACCGTACGGTGGCTTCGGCTTTTTCTAACACGACCTGTTGTTCTTTTAAGCGTTCCAACCGTTTTTCGCGACTTTCGGCGGCGCGTATTGATTTTTCACGGTTCCACTGCTTGAGAAGCGCGATGTTTTCTTCCAGTTTCTTGATCGCTTTTTCCGCCGTCTTGTGATGATGCCGCGCGATCTCGGCATCCTGTTCACGACGAACGCGGTGCGCCGAATAGTTGCCGTTGGTCACAAACAACCGATGGTCGGCGATCTCCGCCGTGCGGTTGGTCACGCGATCAAGGAAATAACGGTCGTGCGAAATGACCAGCACCGCACCCGTGTACGCGCGTAAAAATCCTTCCAACCACTCTACCGCCGCGATATCCAGATGGTTGGTCGGTTCATCCAACAGCAACAGATTGGCATTGGATAACAACAACCGTCCCATCGCGATCTTAGACCGTTGTCCGCCGCTGAGCGTGGAAACCGGTTGGGCAAACGTATCGCTGTCAAATCCCAACCCCGACAGGGTAGAGGCAACACGACTTTTATAGTACAGACCGCCGTCCGCTTCAAATTGTTCCTGCAATCGGTGTTGCCGCTCAATCAAAAGCGAATCGGACGAATCGTTTAATTTCTGTGTAATTTCCGCAAGTTCCCGCTCCATTTCCCGAAGCGGTTCAAATACGCTTTCCACCGCTTCCCATACGGTTGCCGTCTCCCCCTGCAACGTGTGTTGTTGCAGATACCCGACCCGTACGTCCTTTGCAAACGAGAGTTCACCGCTGTCGGCGGTTTCTTCACCTGTCAGGATACGAAACAGGGTCGTCTTACCGCTTCCGTTCACGCCGACAAGCCCCACCTTGTCGCGGTCACCCACGTCCAAAGAGAGGTTTTCGAATAAACGGCGGTCGCCGAAATATTTGGTTAACTTGTGTATCGAAAGCGCGGTCATATCGTAATCCCTTTTTTGAATATTTCTTTAATTATAACAGGGATGCTCTTGTCCTGCAAGTGGAATTCTGCTATACTGGAAATTAGTTTGGAGGAGTGTACCATGAATTTTAACGAACAACAAATGTATCATATCGGATTGACCCCGTCGCAAGGTGCGCGGTATGCCGTTATCACGGGCGACCCGAACCGCGTCGAGCGTATTGCCGCGTTGCTTGACGACCCTTATTTTGTCGCAAGTAACCGCGAATATACCACCTATGCGGGTACCCTGTGCGGTGAACGCGTACTGGTCACCTCCCACGGCATCGGCGGTCCCTCTACCGCCATCTGCATTGAAGAATTATACCGTTGCGGTGTCCGCACCATCATTCGTGTCGGCACCTGCGGCGGCATGGCATTGCCCGTCAAAAGCGGCGACGTGGTGATCGCGAGCGGTGCCATTCGCGCCGAAGGCACGTCGCGCGAATATCTGCCCATCGAATTCCCTGCTGTCGCCGATATCGAGGTGACCGCCGCACTGATGACCGCCGCCAAATCCTTGGGCTACACCGCCCACGTCGGTGTCGTCCAATGTAAAGACTCGTTCTACGGTCAACACGATCCCGACGGATCACCCGTTTCCTACCAACTGCACAACCAATGGGAAGCGTGGCTCAAAGGCGGGTGCTTGGCATCCGAAATGGAATCCGCCACCCTGTACATCGTCGCGGCATCGCGCGGTATGCAGGCGGGTTGCGTGTTACACGCGGTGTGGAATCAGGAACGGGAAAAAGCGGGTCTGGATAACCCCCGCGATGAAGATACCGAAAAGGCGGCAAAAACTGCAATAAATGCAGTAAAAGCATTGATTACCTCGTAATTCTATGTTATAATATTTTATTACCATCGAGGAGGTGTTCGTTTGCGTATTTTAGGGATCGACCCCGGTTATGCCATCATCGGATGGGGTGTTTTGTCCTACGAACGCGGACGGTTTACCCCCTTGGATTTCGGTGCGGTCACCACCCCTGCAGGGATGCCGTTCGGCGAGCGGTTACTGCGTATTTTCAACGAGATCTCCGCCATCATTGCCACCCACAAACCGGAAGTATTGGCGATCGAAAAATTGTATTTCCAGAACAACCAAAAAACGGCGATCGAAGTGGCAGAGGCGAGAGGTGTTCTGTTGTTAGCGGCGCAGCAAGCGGGAATTCCCGTGTTCGAGTATACGCCGTTACAGGTCAAAAGCGCGGTGACGGGATACGGACAAGCGCAAAAACCGCAGGTGATGGAAATGACCCGCCGCCTGTTACGACTTCAGCAAGTACCGAAACCCGACGATACGGCGGACGCGCTCGCCATCGCCATCTGTCACGCGCAGACGGGCGGTACGGCACTCAAAATACGAATTGCACAAGGGAGATAATGCGATGTTATACAGTGTCAGAGGAACACTCATTCACCGTGAACCGAACCGCGCCGTTGTGGAATGCGGCGGGGTAGGATACTTGTGTTCGATTACGATGAACACCGCGCGTCGTTTGCCCGATATCGGCAGTGAAGTGATGTTGTATACGATGCTTGCGGTACGGGAGGACGCGGTCGACCTGTTCGGCTTTGCCGACCGCGACGAACTCTCCTGCTTTAAAATGCTCACAAGTGTCAACGGTGTCGGTCCCAAAGCCGCACTCGCCATTTTATCCGAACTCACCCCCGACCGCGTCGCGCTGTCGGCGGCAACGGGTGATCATAAAGCCTTCACCCGCGCACAGGGTGTCGGACCCAAACTGGCACAACGCATCGTGCTTGAACTCAAAGACAAGGTGGGAATGTCCACCACCGATACGGGGATGTCCTCCTCGTCGGTGCCGAGCGGCAGTATCAGTGCGTCCCGTTCGGCGGAAGAAGCGGTCGGTGCGCTCACGATGCTCGGCTTTACCGCGAGTGAAGCCGCCGCCGCAGTCGGCAAACTCGACAGCAGTTTGTCGGTGCAGGAACTGATCCGACTGGCACTGAAATCGCTCGGCAGATAAGGAAGTGACCGACAATGAGTGAAATGGATTACGAAGGACGGATGATGTCCGCCGACTATCTCCCCGAAGACGAAGGGGATAACCCACTGCGCCCCCGTACCCTTGCGGAATATGTGGGACAGGAAAAAGTAAAAAGCAACTTGTCGGTATACATCGGCGCGGCGCGGCTTCGCAACGAACCGCTTGACCACGTGTTGTTATACGGCCCTCCCGGACTCGGTAAGACCACCCTTTCCGCGATCATCGCCACCGAAATGGGTGTCAACTTCCGTATCACGTCGGGCCCCGCACTGGAACGTCCCGGCGATCTGGCGGCAATGCTCACCAATCTGGAACAGGGCGACGTGCTGTTTATCGACGAGATACATCGTCTGCCGCGCACGGTCGAAGAGATCTTGTACCCTGCGATGGAAGACTTTGCAATCGATATCATCAACGGAAAAGGACAGGGTGCTTCCTCCATTCACCTGCCGCTTCCGAATTTCACCTTGATCGGTGCCACCACCCGCGCAGGACAACTGTCCGCGCCGCTTCGCGATCGTTTCGGTGTGATCTGCCGTCTGGAAATGTATACACCGCAGGAACTGGCACAGATCGTACGTCGCAGTGCGGATATCTTGCAGATTCCGTGCGACACAGACGGCGCGTTGGAGATTGCCTCCCGCTCACGCGGCACACCGCGTATCGCCAACCGATTACTCAAACGTGTACGCGACTTCGCACAGATGATGAACGACGGCGCGATCACCGCGCAGGTTGCGCAGGCGGCACTCGATAAAATGGAGATCGACGAGTTGGGTCTGGATATGATCGACCGTCGTATGCTCACTGCCATGATCAAACATTATGGCGGCGGTCCGGTGGGATTGGATACCTTGGCAGCAATGATCGGCGAGGAATCGGTCACCATCGAGGACGTGTACGAACCCTACCTGATGCAGATCGGGTTTATCGGCCGCACACCGCGCGGTCGCGTGGTGTTACCTGCGGCATACGCTCATCTCGGCTTAAAAGCACCGAGTGGCAGTGACTATCAACAAACGACGATGGATGTGTAAGGTGACGCGAGCAGTCTGAACCTGCCTCAAAGCGGTATATTTCGGTGCTTTTCACCAAATTTGTTCTCGCAAGGCGGAAGCCTTGCTTCGCCCAAATTGGGCAAAAACCCCTCAAAATCTCCTCACTTTGAGGTCATAGATTTTAAAAAGAGCGGATTTTTGTTCTATCAAGGCACAAAACGCAGCGAATACTGTACGTATTCGCGAGTATTTTAACGAGGAGAGAGCGAAAATCCACCTTTTTAAAACAGATTCGGATTACTCGCGCCACCTTAAGTATGAGAATTGCTGAAAACTGGAAAGACTATGAACTGTTAGATGCCACCGACGGCGAACGACTGGAACGGTGGGGGGAATGCATCCTCATTCGTCCCGATCCGCAGATCTTGTGGAGTACCGGCAAACGGCATCCTTTCTGGAAACGGGCCCACGCGCGGTATCACCGTTCAAATACGGGCGGCGGTCACTGGGAAACCTACCGATCCTTGCCCGACGTATGGGAGATCGGCTACGACGTCCCGTCCTGCGGTCTTAACGGACTGCGTTTTCGCTTAAAACCGATGGGCTTTAAACACACGGGTCTGTTTCCCGAACAGGCGGTCAACTGGGAAGCAATGGCGCAGATGATCCGCAAAGCCGACCGTCCTATTCGCGTTCTCAACCTGTTCGGCTATACCGGCGGTGCTACCTTGGCATGCGCGGCGGCAGGCGCACACGTGACCCACGTGGACGCTTCCAAAGGTATGGTCACGTGGGGGAAAGAAAACGTCATCGCGTCGGGCCTTGCCGACCGCCCGATGCGTTGGTTGGTGGACGATTGCTTAAAATTCGTTCAACGCGAACAACGGCGCGGCAACACCTACGATGCCATCTTGATGGATCCGCCTTCTTACGGACGCGGACCGGGCGGCGAAGTATGGAAACTGGAAGAACAGATCTATGAGTTGGTCAAGGAATGCACCGCCATTCTGTCCGACCGCCCGTTGTTTTTCCTCATCAACTCCTACACGACGGGACTGTCCCCGTCGGTTATGCAATATGTGTTGGGATCCCTGTTGACACCGACCTTCGGCGGTGTGACAACGGCGGACGAAATCGGATTACCGGTCACCCAAAGCGGACTGGTACTGCCGTGCGGTGCCACGGCAATGTGGAAGGAACAGTAGAATGGAAATGATCACCGCAAGCGGACTTTGCTTTCGCTATGAAGAGGAAGACGGCAATACCGCCGTTGTCCTTGACAATGTCAATATGCAGATACGGCAAGGCGAATTTGTGGTATTACTGGGTCACAACGGTTGCGGCAAATCCACCCTTGCCAAACAATTCAATGGGATGCTTTTACCTACGGGCGGTACGGTAACCGTCAAAGGTATGTCCACCTCCGACGAAGCGTATCGGTATGACATTCGCCGTACGGTCGGTATGGTGCTTCAAAATCCCGACAACCAATTGGTCTCCACCATCGTGGAAGAGGATGTCGCGTTCGGTCCCGAAAACTTAGGGGTACCGCCCCGCGAGATCCGCGAACGGGTGGATGCTTCGCTCAAAGCGGTCGGTATGTACGATTACCGCACCCACGCATCACACAAACTGTCGGGCGGACAAAAACAACGGGTCGCGATCGCGGGTATTTTAGCGATGCAACCCGAATGTATTGTACTCGATGAACCCACCGCGATGCTCGACCCGCAAGGCAGACAAGAGGTAATGGATACCATCTGTCGCCTTAACAAAGAAGAGGGGATCACCATCGTGTTGATCACCCACTATATGGAAGAAGCCGTATCCGCCGACCGTGTATTGGTGATGGATGACGGCAACATCGTGATGCAGGGAACACCGCGCGAGGTGTTTTCACAGGTGGAACGGTTGCGCTCACTGGAACTGGACGTACCGCAACCCACCGACCTGTGTTACCAACTGATCAAAGAAGGTATATCCTTACCGTCGGACGTTTTATCGGTCGACGAATGTGCCGCCGCTCTTCTGCAGCGGCTTGAACACGGAAAAGGGGGATCGTATGTCGGTCATTGAAACCCGTCATTGCGCGGTCACCTATTCGGTCGATACACCGTTTGAACGACAGGCGCTCACCGATATTTCGGTGTGCATCGAGCAAGGCAATTTCGTCGGTATCATCGGTCACACGGGATCGGGAAAATCCAGTTTCGTTCAATTGCTGAACGGTTTGCTCAAACCTACTTGCGGTACCGTTTTGTTGGACGGCAAGGATATCTGGGAAGATCCCAAAGATATCCGCCGCGTACGGTTCGAGGTCGGAATGGTGTTTCAGTACCCCGAACACCAACTGTTTGAAGAAACGGTATATAAAGATATCGCGTTCGGCCCCCGCAACCAAGGACTGTCGGAACAAGAGATCGACAGGCGGGTGCATGAAGCCGCCGAACTGGTCGGTTTAAAACCCGAACTGTTACAAAAATCGCCGTTTGAATTGTCGGGCGGCGAAAAACGACGGGCGGCGATTGCGGGTGTGATGGCAATGACCCCCCGCGTCCTTATTCTGGACGAACCGACCGCCGGTCTGGATCCGCGTGGCAGAGAACTGTTATTGGGACAGATCCGTGCGTACCATCAAAAACACAATGCTACCGTCCTGCTCGTTTCCCACAGTATGGAAGACGTTGCGGGGGTTGCGGATAAAGTGCTGGTGTTAAACGGCGGTACGGTCGCGATGTACGACACCACCGCCAACGTATTCTCGCAACACGAGCGGTTACAGTCGATGGGCTTGTCGGTTCCGGCTGTCACCCGTATTATTGAGCGGTTACGCGCCGCGGGTGTGGATCTGCCGCGCGCGGTGTATACCGTCGAACAGGCAAAAGCGTATCTGCTTCCTTTGTTGAAAGGAGGGGATCGCTGATGCTTTCGGATATCACCATCGGTCAATTTTTCCCCGGCAATTCGGTGCTTCACCGTTTAGATCCGCGAGTGAAATTGGTGTTGACCTTTGCGTACATTATCGTCATTTTCGTTCCCCGTACCTTTTACGGACTGGGTGTGGCGGTCGCGGCATTACTGGCGGTGATCGGATTATCGCGTCTGCCTGCCAAATTGTTGCTGAAGAGTATGAAACCCGTCATCCCACTCGTTATCTTTACCGCCGTCATCAACCTGTTTTATGCCGACGGTACGGTACTGTGGCAATGGTGGATCTTCCGCCTGACACAGGAAGGGATTCGCAACGCTCTGTTTATCGCGGTGCGTATCGTGTGTCTGATACTCGGTACGTCGCTCCTCACCTATACCACTTCGCCGACCACCCTTACCGACGCGTTGGAACGTCTGATGAAACCGCTTTCGGTGTTGCGTGTGCCGGTACATGAGATCGCGATGATGATGACCATCGCACTGCGTTTCATTCCCACCCTCATCGAGGAAACGGAAAAGATCATGGCGGCGCAAAAAGCGCGTGGTGCGGATATGGAGAGCGGCACGATCCTTCAGCGTGTCCGTGCCTTGATCCCCGTGTTGATCCCCCTGTTTGTTTCTTCGTTCCGTCGCGCTTACGAACTCGCAACCGCGATGGAATGCCGTTGCTATCAAGGCGGCGACGGTCGTACCCGTATGGTACAGTTTTCGTTGCACACGCGCGATGTGATCGCACTGGTGTGTATGGGTGTGTTGACAACGATATTGATTGTTTTCAGATAAGGAGGGAGAACGGTGTCCCAGTGGTTGTTGACCGTCACGTACGACGGTACACGATTTCACGGTTGGCAGGTACAACCGAACGGTATCACGGTACAACAAACGATACAAGACGCGTTACAACAATTACTCGGTTCACGTCCTCCTCTGACCGGTTGCAGTCGTACCGATACGGGTGTTCACGCGCGGCGGTTCTATTGCACCACCCCCGTGAACGACCGCTTTGATACGGCGGCACTGAAAAAAGCGTTAAACGCGGTGTTACCGTCGGATATCGCGGTGCGGGACGTGCAAGTCGTCCCCGACACCTTTCATCCGCGATACAGCGCACAAGGAAAACGGTACGTGTATCAGATACTCAACAGCGACGTTCCCGACCCGTTCTTAGAGCGGTACGCGTTGCAGGTGCGCACCCCGCTTGACGAACAAGCCCTGCAACCCATCGCCGATCTCTTTGTCGGAACACACGATTTCTCGGCATTCTGTTCGGCTGGCAGTTCGGTAGAAGACAAAGTGCGTACCATTCGTCGTTCCGAACTGTCAAGGCAAGGAGATCTGGTTACGTATACGGTCGAAGCCGATGGCTTTTTATACAATATGGTGCGCATTTTGGTGGGAACGTTGTTGGACGTGCAAAACGGTCGACTGACCGCCGACGATGTGCAGAAAGCACTAAAAACGGGCGAACGTCGTTTCGCGGGTGTGACGGCACCGTCGACAGGACTATTTTTAGACGAGGTGTGGTATGAAACATCGAAAACAGAATAAGATGGGTAATATCCGCCTTTTCCCCGGCACAAAGGAAGAAGAGGTACGGGAATACAAAGCCTATACGCGAAAGCGCCGCTCTCCCGCCAAACAGATGTTGATCCGTCTGGCGGTCGTGTCCGCCGTACTCCTACTGTTTTTCACCGTATGGCAGAACTGGGAACAGATCGCCCCCGAAGCGGTGCTGGACTGGGCGGATACCCAATTCGGTGACGGCGAAGGGGACGGATACCCGTATGCCATCAGTGGTAACACGGTGGCGGGAATGGGACAGGTCGGCAGTTATCTGACCGTTCTTACCGACAGTTCCTTGCAATTTTTAAATGCGAACGCTACCTGCGTGGAACAACGTCCCAACACGCTCAGCGATCCTTTTTTGGTCGCGGCAGGACGGTACGCGTTGGTCGCCGAGATCGGCGGCAACCGTTTCCGCATTGAAACGCGGCGGGATACCGTATTGGAAAAGCAACTGGAAAACCGTAAGATCTATGCGGCGGATATGGTATCGTCGGGAACGGTCGCGGTGGTGACCGACTCCGCATCGCAAAACTACGTTTGCGGTATACAGGTGTATAACCGCAAAGGCAAATTGACATACGAATACAAGAGCGGTAAATACCTCATTACGGCGATCTCCCTTTCGCCGAACGGACGGTCGCTTGCGGCGATCGGTACGACGGCGGAAGCGGGAACGCTCAAATCGGTATTGTTACTGTTTGATATGAAATCCGATACCCCCATTGAACATAGCGGGACCGACCTGATGCTATACGGTGTTTCGCATTTCGGCGATACGGTGTTGGCGGCAGGCGGACAAGAATATTGGTTGGTGACCGATGGCGGCAAAACGATCCGCAAAGAGCATCACGAAGGTTACGAATTGATCGGATATGCCGACTCGGATAAACAAGCCGTGTTGGTATTGCGCCAATCGGGCAGTACGGGAAGCGGCACCGTCTGGATCTTCGATAAACAGGGAAACAAGGTGCAGACCACCCCGTTCGTCGGCAGTTTCCGTTCGATCTCGTGTTACGACGACACCTGTGTGCTGCTGACCGATTCCACCGTATTCCTGTTGGATGATAAACAAGAAATACAGATCAACACACCGAACGACGCGTTGTCTGCAACGACCTACCGCGACTCGGTTATGATCTTAACGTTAAACGACCTACAACAAGCGGGAGATGATTAATATGACAGCATATATTTTAGATGGTATACTCATACTCATTGTAGCCCTCTGTATTTTTATCGGTTACAAACGCGGATTCATTCGTTCGATCCTTCAACTCGTAGGGATGTTGGCGGCGGTAGTGGTCGCGTTTACGCTCAGCGGTATGATCGCCGAGTGGGTGTACGACGAACACCTCAATCAACCGATCCAAGACAGTATTGTCGAATCGCTTCACCGCGACGAGACACCCGAATCCGACGAGATCGAGGAAGTGTTGTCGGTCATTCCTCCCTTTTTGCGTAACGCACTGAACGTGGATCAGATCGCACAGGATGCGATGGTGGTCATTACCGAAAAGGTGAACGAAACGGCAGAGAGCACCGCAAAAACGGTGGCGGAAACGGTCATTCGTCCCGTCGCGGTAACCGTGATGCGGATACTGCTTTTCATCGTTTTGACCGTCGTGCTACTGTTGGTGGTCAAACTGCTTCTCGGGATCATCAAACCCATCACCAAACTACCCGTACTGCGTCAGGCGGACGGTGCGCTCGGCGCGGTCATCGGTGTGGTCAAAGGATTGTTGTTCGTCCTGCTCGCCGTTGCCGTGATGCAACTGTTGGCATCGTCGGATGCACTGATCACCCAAACGGATATCGACAACACGGTCATTACCAAATGGATCGCCGAGGCGAGTTTTATTGCATAATCGTATTCCAACAAACGAAAAACACGGAGTGTAACAGTATGGAAAGTTTGAAATTTATCTGGAATATCCCCAACTGTTTGTCGCTGGTCAGATTGGCTCTGTTGCCGGTTTTTTCGGCACTTTATCTGAACAGTGACAAACATCCCGAACTGTTGTGGTGGGCGTTGGCGGTGTTGGCATTTTCGGGTATTACCGACCTGCTCGACGGGGTCATTGCCCGTCGTTTCAATCAGATCACCGAGATCGGTAAACTGCTCGACCCGATCGCGGACAAACTCACGCAGGTCGCCGTACTGGTTTGCGTGGTCATCCGCAACCCCGCACTCATTCCGCTCATGATCATTTGTTTGGTCAAAGAAGTGTTGCAGGTAATCGGCGGGTTTTTATTGCTCTCCCGTTTTGACATCATTCGCGGTTCCAAATGGTTCGGCAAGGTATCCACCACCTTGTTCTACGTGGTGATGCTTGCCATCGTTCTGTGGCCCGCAATGCCCAAACCGCTTTTCTGGACACTGGTAGCATTGGTGGCGGTATCGATGCTCTTTTCGTTCTTCGGCTATATGCGCATTTATTTTCAACTGCGCCGTACCGCTACCATACAAACCGTTACCGACGACGCGCTCTTAGAAGGAGATAATTGATTATGGTATGTTCCCGTTGTAAAAAACGGCCGGCAGTCGTGTTCATCACACGAATGGAAGGCAACGAAACGGTCAATGAAGGTCTTTGCCTTACCTGCGCCAAAGAACTCGGCATCAAACCCGTAGACGATCTGCTCAACAAATTCGGGATCGGACAGGAAGAACTCGAACAGATGGACGAGCAACTCGGCGAGATGATGGCGGCGGGTGCCGATGGGGAAGAGGACGAGTTTTCCCCCGGCGGCGCCGCGACCTTCCCGTTTTTACAAAACTTGTTCGGGGGAGCGGCTAAGGATCTCTCCGCCGACAAAAACGACGAAGAATCACCCAAAA
Source organism: uncultured Eubacteriales bacterium (assembly GCA_964433065.1). GTDB lineage: Bacteria > Bacillota > Clostridia > Oscillospirales > Acutalibacteraceae > RGIG3009. The sequence goes on from CAYSPZ010000002.1 coordinate 80,951, forward strand.
AACCGAAAAAATCCGAAAAAGGCGAGAAAAAACGCAAGTTTTTGGATGCGTATTGTACCGATCTGACCAAGAAAGCGCGGGAAGGTCGTATGGATGCCATCATCGGCAGAGAACGCGAGATCTATCGTGCGATCCAGATCTTGTGCCGCCGCACCAAAAACAATCCTTGTCTGATCGGTGAACCCGGTGTCGGTAAGACCGCCATCGCGGAAGGTCTTGCCCTGCGTATCGCCGCGGGTGACGTCCCGTATAAACTGCAAAATAAAGAACTGCATTTGTTGGATATGACTGCGCTGGTCGCGGGTACCCAGTTCCGCGGTCAGTTTGAAAGCCGTATCAAAGGGTTAATTGAAGAGGTCCGCGCCCAAGGCAACATCATTTTGTTCATTGACGAGGTACACACCTTAGTCGGTACGGGTGACTCGGAAGGCAGTATGTCGGCGGCGAATATTTTAAAACCCGCTCTGTCACGCGGTGAGATACAGGTGATCGGCGCGACCACCTTTGCCGAGTACCGCAAACACATTGAAAAGGATGCCGCGTTGGAACGTCGTTTCCAACCCATCACGGTGGAAGAACCGTCGGTTGCAGATACGGTGACCATGTTGTGCGGTATCAAACAATACTATGAAAACTACCACGGAGTCACGGTCAGTGACCCGTTGATCCGTCGGGCGGTCACCCTGTCCGAACGGTACATTACCGACCGTTACCTGCCCGACAAAGCCATTGACCTGTTGGACGAAGCGTGTGCGACCGCATCCCTTCAAAACAAAAAAGCGGATGAGTATGCCCGTTTGCTGTTACAACAGGATGCGCTCAAGCAGCAGGAAACCGAAGAGATGGGCAAAGAGGCGGTGGATTATGAGGCACTTGCCAACATCCGCGCCGACCTTGCCAAGGTGGAACAACAACTGAGCGACATCCGTCCCGAAGCATTGAATATGGCGGTGACCGACGCGCATCTTGCCAAGGTTATTGAATTGTGGACGGGCATTCCCGCCGCCAAGGTGCAGGAAAACGAACTCAGCAAATTAGCCGCGCTGGAAACCGAACTGCACACACGTATCATTGGTCAGGACGAGGCGGTGTCCGCCATCAGTGCGGCGATCCGCCGCAGTCGCGTGCAGATCAGTCCCCGCCGCCGTCCTGCGTCGTTTATCTTCGTGGGTCCCACCGGCGTCGGTAAGACCGAACTGGTCAAGGTTCTCGCAGCGCAACTGTTTGATACCCCCGACACGCTTATCCGTCTGGATATGTCGGAGTTTATGGAAAAACACGCGGTGTCCCGTATGATCGGGTCGCCTCCCGGTTACGTCGGGTACGACGAAGCGGGACAACTCACCGAAAAGGTGCGCCGCAAACCCTACTCGGTCATTTTGTTTGACGAGATCGAAAAAGCCCACCCCGACGTGCTCAATCTGTTGTTGCAGATTTTGGACGAGGGTCGCGTCACCGACGCGCACGGACGGGTGGTCAATTTTGAAAATACCGTTATCGTGATGACCTCCAATGCCGGCAGCCAGGTCAAGGAAAACCTGATGGGATTCGGTAAAACGGGGACGGAAGCCTCGCGCGACAAAGCGGAAAAAGCGTTGTCCGATTTCCTGCGCCCCGAATTTATCAGCCGTGTGGACGAGATCGTGTATTTCGCGCCGCTCGCGGGAGCCGACTTCGAACGCATCGCCGTATTGATGTTGTCGGAACTTACCGCCCCGCTTGCCGAACGCGGTATCACACTGACGTGGGAACAAGCGGTTCCGGTCGTACTTGCACAAAAAGCCGTTGGCGGAAAACGCGGTGCGCGTGACCTGCGCAACGTGATCCGCCGTGAGGTGGAAGACCGTCTTGCATCTTATATCGTGGAGCACGGCGATTCGTCGTTGCAAACGATCGCGCTCGTCGCCGAAGGCGATGGTATCACCTTAAAAGAAGGGAGTCTGTAATGAAACGATCCTATTCGGAAATTACGCCGTATATTCAAGAACTTGCCGCCCTGTCCGACCGCAACAACGCGATCGTACCCGAAATGTACGCGCAATATCACGTCAACCGTGGATTGCGTGATATGAACGGCAACGGTGTCGTGACCGGTTTGACCGAAGTGTCGCATATTCAAGCAAAGACCCGTAACGAAAGCGGCGATATCGTACCGTGTCAAGGACAACTGTACTATCGCGGTATCAACGTCCGCGATCTGGTCGACGGGTTTTGGAACGACGACCGTTTCGGGTTTGAGGAGACCGCATACCTGTTGTTGTTCTCCGAATTGCCGAATGCGGGTGAACTCGCGGCTTTTCGCCGCGAACTTGCGGAAAGCCGCACCTTACCGCCGTCGTTTGTACGGGATATGATCCTCAAAGCACCCGGTAAGGATATGATGAATATCCTGTCCCGTTGCGTGTTGGCATTGTATGCCTACGACGAAAATCCCGACGACATCTCCACCGCTAACGTGCTGCGCCAATGTTTGCAACTCATCTCGGTGTTCCCGATGCTCGCCGTATACAGTTATCATTCCTATCAACACTATCATCAGGGAAAAAGCCTGTTCATCCATCAACCGAACCCCGAACTGTCCACCGCTGAAAACTTACTGGCGCTTCTACGCGAAGACGGACAGTTCACCCATCTCGAAGCGCGTCTGCTCGATCTGGCACTGGTTCTCCATGCCGAACACGGTGGCGGTAACAACTCCACCTTTACCACCCACGTGGTGACTTCTTCGGGTACCGACACCTATTCGGCGGTCGCCGCTGCGCTCGGTTCGCTCAAAGGTCCTCGCCACGGCGGTGCGAATATCAAGGTGGTCAAGATGTTCGACGATATGAAAGCGTCGATCAATACCGATAACGAGAGCGAGATCCGCGATTACCTTGTTCGTTTGTTGGATAAACAAGCATTCGACAACGCAGGATTGATCTACGGAATGGGTCACGCGGTATATTCCTTGTCCGATCCCCGTTCGGATATCCTGATGCGGTTTGCCCGTGATCTTTCGATCGAAAAGGGCAAGGAAGAGGATTACGCTCTGTACGAAACGGTCGCCCGTCTGGCACCCGCCATTATCGCGGAAAAGCGTAAGATGTATAAAGGTGTCAGCGCGAACGTGGATTTCTATTCGGGTCTTATCTACCGTATGTTGGATCTGCCGTATGAACTGTTTACTCCGATCTTTGCGATCGCCCGTATTGTGGGGTGGAGTGCTCACCGCATCGAAGAGATCCAGAACAGCGGCAAGATCATTCGTCCCGCGTACATCAACGTCAAACCCGAATGTCCCTATACTGCGTTATCCGATCGCAGTTGAGTGTTTCTTGACAACGCGGGGGAAATATAGTATTCTGTTAGTACAGTAACAGAGGGGTGATCGTCTTTAAAAGAGCAACGTTCACAACACAAAAACTTTCGCTCACGTGATCCAAGGGGGTTACGTGCGCTTTTTTTGAAAAGCAACAGTATTCTTTGCCAAGCAGGCGGTGAAAAAATGAGAATAGAAGAAACGGATTTTGGCTTTACAGAAATAATTGAAAATGCGTTTGTTGAAAAGATAGTATGTGGATATGATGGGGTTTGCACGGTTCATTTCTATGACAAACCCGCTGAAAAATTGAAGGTGGAATGCTCCGTTTACAATCATCAATACGGAATGCCGGTTTCGGAAGACGGGACGATGTTGTTTGTTGGCAGTTGGGAAAAAGGATTGTGTGCGTATGATATCGTTTCCGGTAAACCGAGGTGGAAATTCAGACCGGCAAGAATAAGAAACATTTTTTTGTATCCAAAATTTTTGATTGTTGCAAGAGCAAATACCTCCGTAGTTAAAATTGATATTGCGACCGGTGAACTACTGGCGATTATCAAAAGCGGAACGCTTGAGCATATTTTTGATTTGGGATTTCCTTATATTTTTGCAGCCACAATATCCGGAAAGTACTGTGTTATCGACATTGAAAAAATGACTGTTGCTAAAACATATACTTCTAAGATCATCAATCCTTGTGAATGCTTGTCGCTAAGGGTTACAAATGCTGTTTTACAACAGAACGCCGTAACGATTTCGGGCATAGAACAATATCCCCAAAAGCTATTTGACAAGAACGTTCGATCAGGCACATCTTTTTCAAGGGTAATTGACACAAACTTTGTGAAGGCAGGGGACGGTCACCTGCTCTAAGGAGGGTTTTTATGCGACCAAGCGATAGAACTTTTAACGGCAACTGGTTTGTTGAGATCGACGGGATAACCTACTACCGCTTTTGGAAATTTGAACGTAAGGGTCGGTTTCGCTTGACGATTCAAATTGTTTCGACCGACTCCCCATATCGACAAGGAATTGCGTTTTCATTTTCAGAAGATCCCGACTCTCCGTTTCAAGGTAGTTTGTCCATCAATGAAAAGCCGTTTGATCCCAAAGAATATAAACACAATTTGCATGTGTTCCCGTTTATAGAAGAAATGGATCGGATCGTATTGGATCTGGATATATTAAATGGTGCGTTTAGTCTTTCAACGGCATCCGATCTGTTGGGTGATTGCCCGCCTGAGGTGATCAAGCGAATCGAACAACAAACCGGTAGAACGAGGGAACAGTTCCGTGGAAATGCTTTTTGTTCGGGTTTTACGGCTTCGGCACAAATAAAAGGAAATGCATTTTGGATCGAGGAACTGGGTGAGGATTTTTATCGCTTTCATTGCAACGACCACGCGATGGATGAGGATTTTGACGATCTGATCTTTGATCTGAAAATAGAAAAGTTGATCTAACAGGATCACAGGGAACGGTTCTGCGTATTGGCAAACCGTAAGGACACTTCGCATTAAGCGGTCGCCGTTCTCAAAATAAGAACCCCCGTGCCTCTCGCGAGAGGCACGGGGGTTGTTGCGCTATGATCAGATCGCTTTTGCTACGACGGTGTGTTCGCCGCCGTTTGCGAGCGGGAGGACGTTGCCGTCGACCGCTTTGCCGTCCATCGTCAACACGTAGTTGCCGGTGCCGGCGGTGTTATCGATGGTGATATGGTAGGTCGCGCCGCGGAAGATACGGGTGACCTTGACGGTATCCCATTTTTTCGGGAGGACGGGATCGACCATGAGCCCGTTGAAGTCCGCGCGGACACCGAGAATGTTTTCCACCACACCGCGGAACACCCAACCGTTGGTACCGGTCGTCCAGTTGAGCGGTGCTTCGCCGCGACGGCATTCGCATTCGGGGCCGAGGTACATATTGCACATCGCGTACGGTTCCACGCCCGATTTTTCGTAGTTGTTGTTGGGGTTGCAGGGGAGGATACGATACAACGTGTCGAGTGCGCGGTCACCGTCACGCAACACGCAGTCCGCTACCACTTTAAACGCAACACCGTGGTTGTAGACCGAACCGTTTTCGTACAGACCGGGGATAAAGTAACTCGAACGACCGATGCGGTCGGAACCCTTAGAATAACTGGGCGCTTGTTGGACGTAACCGAACTCGCAACCGAGTTTTTCTTCGGCGGTATCCATCAGTTTCACAGCATCTTCGCCTTTGACGATACCCGACAGAATTGCCCAGACTTGGGCATTCAAGAAGATCTGACCTTCGGGGGTATCGTACGAACCGATCTTCTCGTTGTAGTCGTTGATACCGTAGATGAAGTGGTCTTTATCCCAGCCGTATTTGAACATATCGGCGGTCATCTTATCGGCTTTGGCGCGAATTTCGGGAATCGCATCGGTATGACCGCTGACCGTTAAGATCTCTTCGAAATCGTTGACCGCTTTGACGGTGGCTTCGGACAACCACAGGCTTTCGCCCTTACCGAGAATACCGCAACCGTTGAGCGAGTCGTTCCAGTCACCGACACCCCACAAACACATACCGTGTTCGCCGAGTTCGTTTTGCAGGAAGTTCATACCTCTGAAGCAGTGATCCAACACGGTTTCCATTTCGTCGGAATCGAAATAGGGGATCTTTTCATCCAGAATGGACAGGTCGCCCGTTTCTTTCAGGTAGGCATTCAGGGTGTAGAACATCCATGCCGCACCGTCGGTATACACTTCTTCCATATACGGATCCCATTGACGGACGGGGTTTCCGTTGATGCGTTGATGCGAGAAGGTGTACAGGATACGGTCACGGGCATTTTCGGGAGCGAGGGAGAGGAAACCGGCGATATCCTGCATAATGTCACGGAAACCTTTTCCGTACAGACGACCCCATTGTTTGCCGAGTTCTACCTGACGTTTGAGCCAGATGTTGACGCGGCTGTTGATCTCGGGATCGGGGGTTTCGACCATGACGTTGGTCTGGAAATCGTTGATCTTGTCTTGTACCGCGGCGAAATCCGCTTCGAATACACCGTTTTTCAATGCCGCGTTGCAGATCTTGGCGGCTTCGTCTTCAGTGGTGGTGGCACCGAGCACGAATTTGAAGCATTCTTTCTGACCCGCTTTGAGGTTCAGGCGGAATTGCATGGTGGGTGCGGCTTCGTTTTCGAAACAGTTGACTTGACTGGACAAGGTTTCGTCGTCCAAAGCCAACGGGTGGGAAATGTGATTGTAAATGCCTTTGAAACGGCGGTCGGTGGTTTCGAACGCGTCAACTTTGCGGTCGGTCGCGAAGAACAATCCTTGAATTTCCGACGGAGCCAGATACGCTTTGTGGGAGCAGAACAGACCGTTGAACAGTTTGCTGAAATACGCTTCGGAATACGACCAGTGAATGGTCAGACCCATATCCAGACATGCATAAGCGTACAGACTGATCTGTTTATCCTCGTTCGACGTATTCTCGATTGACACTTCCCAGCATTCCATAAGGCCTTTGTTCGGAACGAACATTTTCAGTTCGGTAGCGATGCCGTTGTACTCGGAGAGGATGTGGGAGTAACCCATACCCACGTGGGTTTCGAACTTGTCAAACGGTTTGTTATCGAAGTTGCGGTTGGCGGCATAGTATTCGCCGGTCGTTTCGTCTTTGATAAACAACAGACGGTTGGGGGTCTCCGCTTTCAGAATGTTGTGGAAGAACCCGCTCTTATCGCTGTAACGCGACATACCGAACCCGAACTGGTCAAACGACGATACGTACGCGTCGTTCCACGCGTAGTTCATCCACGGACGTTTCGGGAACATATCGGTAATATGGTACTCTTTTTTGCTGTCCACAAAATGGCTCATAATACAGACTCCTTTACTAAAATATTCCACCGTAATTATAAACGAACGAGTTGTGAGTTGTCAACCTCGCAAACGAAAAAGGGGTGGACAAAAAGTGAGGATGTTGACCGTTTTGGAAAGAGTGACAGCGCACCGTAAATCACACCTACGGTGTGGTGATATACACCGCATTTGTGCGGCGATGATATACCAAGCCTATCGGCTTGGATAAAAAAACCTCGTTCCGAAGAACGAGGTTTTTTGGTGCCGCTGACCGGACTTGAACCGGTACGATGTTGCCACCGAGGGATTTTAAGTCCCTTGTGTCTGCCTATTCCACCACAGCGGCGCGTATTAGTATAATACTGCGGTTTTGGTGCAAAGTCAAGTGTAAAAATGTATCCTGTGACCGATTTGTGAAATTTTTAAAGATAGTGTGTTGCTTTTTGTTTCGAAATATAGTATACTATGATACACGTCGTGTGCTTTGGGGCATACGAGCGGGCGGGTCCTGTGCGACGGTGGGCTGTGAACCATGTCAGGCGGGGAACCGAGCAGCATTAAGCGGTTTCGTCCGTGCGCCGCAGTCAACCTGTCCGCCCGTATGCCCGAGAGGGCACGACAGACTGTTTCAAAGGAGGTTTTCCTATGTATCAAGTGCTCTACCGCAAATGGCGTCCACAGACTTTCTCGGACGTTTACGGGCAACCCGTCGTTACGACGGCACTTAAAAACGAGTTGCGTACCGGTCGTTTGGCACACGCGTATTTATTTACCGGTTCCAGAGGAACGGGGAAGACCTCCTGCGCCAAAATTTTGGCAAAAGCCGTCAACTGCCTTAACCTGCAAGACGGTGACCCGTGCAACGAATGTGACAACTGCCGCGGGATCGACGCGGGTACCTTGCTCGACGTTGTGGAGATCGACGCCGCGTCCAACAACGGTGTCGATAACATCCGCGATCTGCGCGACGAGGTCAATTTCTCACCCGCCGTCGGTAAATACCGCGTGTACATCATCGACGAAGTGCATATGTTATCGGCGGGCGCGTTTAACGCACTGCTCAAAACGTTGGAAGAACCGCCCGAACACGTGGTATTCGTCCTCGCGACCACCGAGGTACACAAACTCCCCGCGACCATTCTTTCGCGTTGTCAACGATTTGATTTCGGTCGTATTCCGCCCGCGGATATCGCGGCGCGCTTGCAATACGTCGCAAAGCAGGAACAATTTACCCTGACCGACGACGCGGCGCTTCTCATCGCACGGTTGGCGGACGGCGGTATGCGTGACGCATTGTCGCTGCTCGACCAATGCTTGTCCCGTTCCCGCGACATCACCGACGACGTGGTGGTGGAAGCGTCGGGTATGGCAGGGCGCACCCATCTGTTTACCTTATCCGCGGCGATCCGCGCCCACGATACGGGCAAAGCGTTGACCGTGTTGGGTGAACTGTACGACTCTTCCAAAGATATGGAGCGTCTGTGCGCCGAACTGATCGATTTTTACCGCAACATTATGATCTTGAAAAGCGTCAACAAGGTGGACGATCTGATCACCTTATCCGCCGGCGAGATCGCGGAACTGCGTACCGAAGCGGATACGTTGTCACTCGAAACCGTGTTGCACGTGATGGACGTACTGCAAGCGTCACTTGACCGCATCAAAGGCGGTGTGTCCCGTCGTGTGGAAATGGAAACCGCCCTGTTGCGGTTGTGCAATCCCAAACTGGACACCACCCCGCAAAGTTTACTGCGCCGTATCGAGGCGCTTGAAGAACGTCCCGTGTCGGCGGTTCCTGCCGCGGTACCCACACCGCCCGTTGCCGCTCCCGCGACCGTTCCCGAACCGCAACCCACCCCGACTGCGCCGCCCGTAACGGAAACCGAGACCACTCCGGTTGCGTGTGATCGTTGGCCGGAGGTGCTCTCCAAGATCTCGCAAAAAAGTCCGCCGCTCTACGGTGTGTTATCCGATTCGACCGCAATGATCGACGGGGAACAACTGATCATCGTGACCGATAACGAAATGTTCGGTGCGCTCGTCAAGACCGATGGCAACAAACAAGTTCTTCTCAGCGCGGTGCAAGCCGTATTCGGCAGACCGATGCGTATCAAACGCGGTCGTCCTCAGAAGACGGAAGAAACCCCTACTGACGATACCGATCCGCTCTCCGCATTTTTAAAACGAAGTGCACAGGCGGGCGTTACCATTGAAATGAAAGGTTGAGTATCCATGAAAGCACGTTTACCGCAAGGCTACGGTTCCGGTTCCAACAATATGCAGGCGATGATGAAACAGGCGCAAAAAATGCAGGAAGATATGGCATCCGCGCAGGAAGAACTTGCCGCGCGTACCTATACCGCGTCTTCGGGCGGCGGTATGGTCAGCGCGACGGTCGATGGGACGCATCTGGTCAAATCCATTGACATCAAACCCGAAGCGTGTGATCCCGACGACACCGAAATGCTTGCCGATATGGTGATGGCGGCGGTCAACGAAGCCGTCCGTGCCGCGATCGCCGATTCGGAACAGGAAATGAGCCGCATTACCGGCGGCATGAAACTGCCGTTTTAACTGTGATGACCGCTTTACAGATCCGCCGTCTTGTGTTATGGATCCTGACGCTGGGTATAGCGGCGACCATCTTACTGCTGTCCCTACAATCGGCGCCGGATTCGTCGGCGCTCAGTACCGGTATTACCGAGACCGTACTCAACTGCATTCCCGCCTACCGCGAGTTACCCGAACCGGAACAACAGATCGTGCTGATTGATGCGCAGAGTCTTATTCGCGAACTCGCGCACATTGCCGAATACTGTCTGCTGGCGGTATTCGCGTGCCTGCTCCAAAACCAATACCTTTACCGACCGTTTGCGTGGATGACCTTGCGCCCACTCCTTACTTTCGCGTGTCTGGACGAATGTTTACAACAATGGTGTGCCGCAGGCAGAACCTTCCAACTGATCGATCTGCTCAAAGACGCTCTTGGTTGTGTGCTCGGTTGCGTGTTGGTCGGCTGTCTCTATCATTTCATACATAAAAAACGCTCGAGCGTGTGACGCTCGGGTGTTTTTTATTGGACAGGCAAAATTCTCCCTTTTTTGCATAGAGATAAAACGAAAGGGGGAGAAGAATATGTGGACAGAATGGTGGAATCTCATTTCACGGTTATTCTTTTGGGCATTACAAGTGGTCAATACCGGTTCGTTCCCGAAACCGCTTACCGCCGCAGAAGAAAAGCAAGCGCTTATCGCGTATCACTGTGAAGGCGATAAGACGGCGCGTAACCGCCTTGTTGAACATAACCTGCGGTTGGTCGCGCACATTGTCAAAAAATATTGTAACAATACGCAGGATCAGGATGACCTCATTTCCATCGGTACCATCGGTCTGATGAAAGCGGTCGATACGTTTGACCACGAAAAGGGTGTTCGTCTGGCGACCTACGCATCCCGTTGCGTGGAAAATGCAACCCTATCACAAATGAGTTTTTGGTTACAAGAAGAACTCCCCATTGGAGAATTACCGAGCAAACGGCAGAAAATATGTATATAATGTCGCACACCGAAAACGGTGAAACAAAACATTCTCCCTTGTTTGTTTTAAGCTTTAGACTTATGGCGCCTAGAAAACTGCTCGAAGCACAGTTATTCAACAAGCAATATCATTCTTACGAGGATATTGATAACATCCCCGACCGCTTACGCTTTTGCCGACACAAATTAGGTCTTATGCAAAAAGAAGTGGCGCAGATTGTTGGTATTGCTCGTAGCACATACATAAATCTTGAAACAGGCAATCACAACGGCTTTGATA
>CAYSPZ010000003.1:0-8691 GCA_964433065.1 uncultured Eubacteriales bacterium
TCGCTACCTCCACCTTGGCAAGGTGGCGCTCTACCAGATGAGCTAAAGCCGCAAAAGTGGTGCCTCCGATCGGAATCGAACCAATGACACGGGGATTTTCAGTCCCCTGCTCTACCGACTGAGCTACAGAGGCAAATATGGCGACCCGGAACGGGCTCGAACCGTCGACCTCTAGCGTGACAGGCTAGCGTTCTAACCAGCTGAACTACCGGGCCGAATCCAAAGTGGTGGAAACAACAGGGCTCGAACCTGTGACCCCCTGCTTGTAAGGCAGGTGCTCTACCAGCTGAGCTATGCTTCCATGCCTGTCGCCGTTTCTTGCGACGGTGTCTATCATACTACACCCGCGCTAAAAAGTCAACCGAAATTTTTGATTTTTTTAAAATTTCTTAAATTTTCAGTCAACGATCCGCCAATTTTTCGATTTCTTCACGGGTAAAGGTATACACGTTGTCACAAAAACTGCAAGTAACCTCCACTTTTCCCGTTTCATCGGGCAACGTGCGCAACTCGTCACGCGGCATCGCACAGAACGCACGGGTCACCTTTTCACGCGAACACGCGCAACGATATTCGGGCTCATAACTGTCCACCACATCGTATTCAAAACCGACCAACGCTTTTTGCAAAATATCCGATACCGACAACCCGTCATCCAGCATCGTCGTCATCGGCGGCAATTGCGCAATATTCTGTTCCAACCGATCGATCACCGATTCGGGACAAAACGGCAACAACTGGATCAAAAATCCACCCGCCGCACGAACGCTCAGATCAGGGTTAACCAACACGCCGAGCGCACACACTGTCGGGATCTGTTCGCTGTTTGCATAATAGGCGGTGATATCCTCCGCCAACTCACCCGACACAATCGGTGTACACCCCGTGTACGGCTCCGCCGCGCCGGTATCGCGCAACACGTACAAAAAACCGTCGGTACCGACCGCACCGCTGACATCCAGTTTCCCATTGGGTTTTAAAGGAATCTCCACTACGGGATTTGCCGCGTAACCACGCACGTTCCCCCGCCCGTCGGATACCACCGTGATCTGTCCCGCAGGACCGCCGCCGTTCACTTTGAGCGTCACCGAATCCTCTGTATTTTTCAGCATAATCCCCATCATAGACGCCGCCGTCAACAACCGCCCGAGCGCGGCGGTCACCACCGCCGACGGTTGATGGATCCGCTCAGCCTCTGCGACGATATCGGTCGTATCGATTGCCAATGCCATCACAGTGGCATCGGTGGTCAAAGAACGAATGGCTTTACTCATACTGTATGCAATCTCCTTCACAAAGATAACCGTTTTTTGCAACGATCACCCAACGTTCGGTCGTGTCGGTCGGCGAATCGAACGTGCCGTCCTCCAACACGTCCAAACAGATCCACCCCGTTTGTTCCAATAATTTTTTCAGCGTACGCAACGAATATGCCCGTTCCCGTACAACGTCAAATAACCGCGTGTAACGGTCATCCTCCTCGCGCACGAAGAAATCAAGTGTCATCGTCGTGATCGCTGTTTTCGGCGCGTAGTGATTCTGCCAGACACAAACAAAGTCGTCCTGTTCAAACACGAACGCATTATCCGCCAATACGTTCTGATGCTTGTATGGGGTATTGACATCAAAGATAAACAACCCGTTTGGTTCTACAAAATAGCGTAACCGCTCTAAAAAGCGTTTCACATCTTGTGTCTTGCACAGATGGTTGACACTATCCAAAATACAGACCGCACCGTCCGCCGTACCGTACAGATCCAATTCGCGCATATCCTGTTGTAACAACAACACCTGCTGCTCGATAAGCGTCGGTTTTTCCATCGCTTTGGCAAGCATTTCTCCAGACGCGTCAACACCGATCGGATCTACACCGTGACCGATCAACGCTTCGCATAAACTACCCGAACCGCACGCGATATCCAGTACGGTTGCGGGACGCGACCCGTACCGCTCAAAAAGGGAGAGCAGATACTTCGCTCTCCCCTCATAGTCCACATCGGTCATCAGGCGGTCGTAAAACTCGGAAAAATCCCGATATCCACCCATCACGATTGCTCCTCTTCCATACGTTTAAAGATCATATCGTACGCGTCGCAACCGTACGCGAGCGAACGGTTGACTCGACTGATGGTCGCCGTGGAGGCACCCGTTTTGGCAACGATCTCGGTATATACCCGCTTTTCGTGCAACAACTTCGCCACCGCGATCCGTTGCGCCAACGACTTGATCTCCGATACGGTGCAAAGATCTTCAAAGAACCGATAACATTCTTCACGGTCTTTCAGCTGCAAAATCGCATCAAATAAAAAATCGGTATGGTCATCTTTGATTTTCGAAGTCATCGTCAGATACCTCCATCACATTCTGCAAACATTTTAACACAACAAAGCGTGAAAGTAAAGAGAGAAAATACAAAAAAAGATTTCGGACGATACCGCCCGAAATCCCTTTTTGTTATCCTAAAATGACCTTGTGATAGGCTTTCTTGCCTTTTTTGATCAGGATATATCCCTTATCAAACGCTGCTTTGGAAACGGTAGCAAACGCACCCGCAACCTTTTCACCGTCTACGCTCATACCGCCCTGTTCGATCAGACGACGTGCTTCGCCGCGCGAAGGGGTCAACCCCGTGAGCATCAACAGATCGATCACACCGATCGCATCGTCGGTGAACGCGCCGTCGTCAATGGTGGTAGACGGCATATTCTCGGTATCACCGCCGCCTGCAAACAACGCACGGGCACTGTCTTGCGCTTTCTGCGCTTCCTCTTCCCCGTGAACCATTTTGGTCAGTTCATATGCCAAGATCTCTTTCGCGGTGTTCAGTTGACTGCCTTCCCACGCATCCATTTCCATGATCTGCTCGATCGGCAGGAAGGTCAGCATACGGATACATTTGAGCACGTCGGCATCGTCGACATTGCGCCAGTATTGATAGAATTCGTACGGAGAAGTCTTGTTGGCATCCAGCCACACGGCATTGCCGGCGGTCTTACCCATCTTTTTACCTTGCGAGTCGGTAAGCAGGGTGATGGTCATCGCGTGAGCGTCTTTGCCGAGTTTACGACGGATAAGTTCGGTACCGCCGAGCATATTCGACCACTGATCGTCACCGCCGAACTGCATATTGCATCCGTACTCTTTGAACAGATAGTAGAAGTCGTACGACTGCATGATCATATAGTTGAATTCGAGGAACGAAAGTCCCTTTTCCATCCGCTGTTTGTAGCATTCGGCACGCAACATATTGTTGACCGAGAAACACGCACCCACCTCACGAAGCAGGTCCACGTAGTTGAGTTTGAGCAACCAATCGGCATTGTTGATCATCTGCGCTTTGCCGTCGGAGAAATCGATAAACCGCTCCATCTGGTGTTTAAAACATGCCGCATTATGGTCGATATCCTCTTTGGTAAGCATCTTACGCATATCGGTTCGTCCCGACGGATCACCGATCATCGTGGTGCCGCCGCCGATCAACGCGATGGGCTTGTTCCCCGCCATCTGCAACCGTTTCATAAGCGTCAAAGCCATAAAATGACCTGCCGTCAAACTGTCCGCCGTGCAGTCAAACCCAATGTAAAACGTGGCTTTACCGTTATCCACCATTTCGCGGATCTCGTCCTCGTTGGTCACCTGCGCGATCAAGCCTCTGGCTTTTAATTCTTCAAATACTGTCATGGTGTTTACCCCTTTGTCATAATCCAGTCTATTAAAACATACCGTTTTCCGTTTGTCAAGAACCGAGCATCTCTTTAGCGGCTTGTAACGTACTGTCGGTAATATCCCCGCCGATGATCCGCGCGAGTTCACGGGCGCGGTCGTCGTTTTGAAGCAACGTTACCTGCGTATAGGTTCGCTCGTTATGAACGTTCTTCTCTATCAAATAATGGCGATCGCCTTTAGCGGCGATCTGCGCCAAGTGGGTGACGCACAACACCTGTCGGTCGCGCCCTTTTACGGCGGTCTTCGCCGTCTGTGCCAACTTGATCCCCACTTTTTGCGCCGCGCGACCGCTGATACCCGCATCGATCTCGTCAAAGATCAGGGTATCGATCTCGTCCGCGTCCGCGAGTACCGACTTGATCGCCAACATAATGCGCGACAATTCACCGCCCGACGCGATCTTTATGATCGGACGCGGCAGTTCGCCGACGTTCGCCGACATTAAGATCTCCATTTTATCGGCACCGTTCGCGGTTGGCGGTATGGCAACGTGGTCAACCACCACTTTAACACCGCTCATATCCAGAAACGCTAACTGTTCCTGTACCGCTTCGGAAAATGCCGAAGCCGCATTCTTGCGTTGTGCGGTCAACACCGCCGCGGTTTCTTCCAGTTGTGCAAACAGTTGCCGTTCCTGCACGGTCAGACGCTTTACCGTTTCGTCGGATAACACGATCTCGTTCAGTTCGCGTTTACAATTCTCTAACGTTTCCAGTACCGCTTGTTCACTGCCGCCGTACTTGCTCATAAGCCGACGAATGGTATCCAACCGATCTTCCGTCTCGTCCAATTCTTTCGGGTCGAAATCCAACAGATCCGTCGAGGAACGCAGTTCCTGCGCTACCTCCTGTAACGTATACAGGGCTTCCTGCAACTGGTCTGCCAACGGTTGTACCTGCTCCATATACCGCGCGGCACCAAACAGATCTTCCACCGCACGTTCGGTCAATGATACCGCACCGTTGCCACTTTCGTCACCGTATAACAGTTCTTTGCACTCACTCAGATACGAGGCGATCTTTTCGGCATTGCGATACAGATCCCGTCGCGCCAACAACTCGTCCTGTTCGCCGACGCGCAACCCCGCCGTTTCGATTTCGCGGATCTGATATTCAAGCAGATCGATCCGCCGCACCTTTTCACTCTCGTCCATATCGGCATCGGCAAGGCGGGCGGTCACGTCTTTCCACTGACGGTAAACATTACGGTAAGCATCGAGAGCCTGTTCGGTGTTGCCGAACCGATCCAGATAACCGATATGGGACTCTACCGAAAACAGCGCTTGGTTCTCGTGTTGACCGTGCAGGTCAACGAGCCACTGTCCCATCTCACGCAACAACGCGGCGGTAGCGGGTCGCCCGTTTACGGTACAGGATCCCTTCCCCTCCGCCGTCATCGTCCGACCGATCAGCAGGTTTCCGTCTTCGTCCGGCGGAAAGCCGATTGCGTCAAGCCGTTCGACCGTCCACGGTGACAGTTGTGTAAACAATGCCGTTACGTGTGCGGTATCCGCGCCCGTACGTACCATTGAACGAGTAATGCGTTCGCCCAGTACGGCATTGATCGCGTCGATCACAATGGATTTACCGGCACCCGTTTCACCCGTGAGAACGTTAAATCCCTCATAAAAACGGATGTCTGCCCGTTCGATGACCGCGATGTTCTCAATGTGTAAACATTCCAGCATAAGGTTACTCCTACTGTCGTTTCTTTAATTCCTCTGCTAAAACTTGGGCTTGTTCCGCCGATTTGGTAATACATACGAACGTGTCGTCCCCCGCCAACGTACCGATCACCGTCGGCCAATGCAGAGAATCCATCGCCGCACAGGCGGCTTGCGCCATACCGGCATGGCATTTCACCACCACCAGATTACACGCATCGTCCACCGACACCACCGCATCGTGGAACAAGGAACTGAATTTTGAAGAGATATGTTTACTGTCCTGACGCACCACCGAATACCGATACGCGCCGTCGGAATCCTGCACCTTGATAAGGCGCAATTCCTTAATATCACGGGATACCGTCGCCTGTGTAACCGAGAAACCGCAATCCTGCAATGCCATCATCAGGTCTTCTTGGGTTTCCACCCGACGGTTTTGAATGATCTCTAAAATTTTAGACTGACGTTTGGTTTTCATGGGGTCATCCCTTCCTGTTTGTTAACTTTCTGTCCAGTATCTCGTAAAACGGTTGATGCTCCAGTTTAATGAGCGCCGCTCGCGTTTTCGAGCGGGTAATGCGCACCGTCGTGTTTTTGGAAAGCGCGACCGTTTCTTCCCCGTCTACCGTCAAAAACACGTTGCCGCTTACGGTACGGTCGCGCGGTACGACCAACACATCGGCGCTTTCGTGAAAAATATACGGACGCGTATGTAACGAATGCGGACAGATCGGGGTCAACAGCACGCAATCGAGCGACGGATCCACCACAGGACCGCCTGCCGAAAGTGAGTACGCGGTCGAGCCGGTAGGTGTTGCTACGATGATCCCGTCCGCTTTATACGACGGAAGCGGTACCCCGTGATTGGATACTTCGATATCGATCATACGGGTCAACGGTCCGCGCGACACCACCGCTTCGTTCAGCGCACTGAACAAACGGGTCTTGCCGTCTTGTTCGGTGAGAATAACATCCAACATCATACGGTACTGTGTATCGTAATCCCCCGTAATCAACCGTTTCAGTTGGGATAGGTCTTGCCGTTCCAGTCCTGCCATAAACCCTACCCGTCCGCAGTTGATACCCAAAACTGCCTTGCCGTGCGCGGCGGCTTTTTTTGCACAATGAATGATGGTACCGTCACCGCCGAGCGCGATCGCCACGTCACACGCGGCAATCAGGTCTTCTGCATCTTTGGGCGGAAATGCCGTATCGACGGGCAATAACGATTGTACGCCCAGTTGTTCGAGCATACACACGATCTGTTGCGTGATCTCCCCGCAATTGATCGCGCCGTTATTGGGAATGACCGCTACTTTCATCGACTCACCTCCGTTACTTATTGAAATGAAGCAAATGTTTCGTCCACCACGCGACGTACATCGATAGCGGTTTGCGCTGATGTGTCACGCGAAAGGACTGTTAAATATTCAATGTTGCCGCGTACGCGCCCCGCTCCCCCTTGAATGGGAGAGCCGAATAACCATGCGGCATGGCAATTTTCTTGTTCAAAAAATGAGAGAAGATCCCGCAAGACCCGCACGTGAACCGCTTTGTCACGTACAATACCGTTTTTACCGATATCGGCTTTACCCGCTTCAAATTGCGGTTTGATCAACAGTATCAATATACCGTCTTCCCGTAAAAACGGGAGTGCATACGGTAGGATCTGTTTGAGCGAAATAAAGGATACGTCGGCGGTGATCACATCCACCGACCCGTGTGGGATCGTTTCGGCAAGTTGCGGATAACGGATATCCGTTCCCTCCAAATTGACCACACGCGTATCCGCGCACAAAGACGGATGCAGTTGTCCGTGTCCTACGTCCACCGCATATACTTTCTGTGCGCCGTGTTGTAACAGGCAATGGGTAAACCCACCCGTCGACGCGCCGATATCCAATACCGTTTTGTCGGTCATATCGAGTTGACAAACGGTGATGGCTTTTTCCAGTTTCAAACCGCCGCGCCCGACGTAAGTGTCGGTCGCCTCGCAACAAACCGTATCAGTCTCACACACACCGAACGACGCTTTACGGATGACCGCACCGTTAACGGTAACTTCGCCGTTTTGAATGCGTTCTTTCGCCTTTTCCCTGCCGGAAGCAAAACCGTGGGTGACCAGATACGCATCTAACCGTTGGGTATTGCTCACAGTTGACCGTCCCCCACTATGCGTTTTATCATACCATCCACGTCTAACCCGCACTGCCGTAAGCCTTCCTCGACGGTACAGGCAGGCAGGATACGCTCGATCGCATACGGTTCGTATTTGCCGTAGAAATGGTTCTGTACCAACTGTGCGCCGAATTGTTGCGCCAGACCGCCCTGTGCGGACGCTTCTTCAAAGAACAAAACCAATTGATATCGCATCGCGATTTCCAACGCTTTTTGCGGAATGGGATGGATACGGTTGAGTTTGAGAACCGATACTTCTCCCTGTCCTTGTAACGCTTTTACGGTTTTCAAGACGTTGGCAAACAATCTGCCGTAGGTGATCACCAAGGTACGCGCCGCCGAATTGCGGAAGTAGGTGAAGTCTTTTCCGTCCGGTTTATATCCGTTGAGCGGGAACTGTTCCCCGCGCGGATACCGTACCGCGGCAATGCCCGTTTCATCGTATAAGGCTTTGTTCAGATGCAGATGCAATTCCTCATACGTTGCAGGTGCGTAAATGCAGGTATTGGGAATGGTGGTCAAAAACGGCACGTCAAAAATACCTTGATGCGTTTCGCCGTCTTCCGGCACGATTCCCGCACGATCGACCGCCAACACGATGTGGTTGTTCATAATCGCCGTGTCGTTGAGCAGTTGGTCATACGCGCGTTGCAAGAAGGTGGAATACACCGCAAACACGGGACGGCAATTTCCCGCCGCTAAACCGGAAGCAAAGGTGACCGCGTGCGATTCGGCAATACCGACATCGAAAAAGCGGTCGGGATTTTGGTTGGCATACCGTTTCAATCCGGTACCGTCTGTCATTGCCGCGGTGATCACGCATAAGCGATCGTCTTTTTCCGCGCGATCACACAAAAAATCGCCCGCCGCCTTGGAAAAGTTCATACCGCCACCGTTCGGTTTGCCCGACTCAACGTCAAATCCGGCGATCCCGTGATACACGTCGGGGGCACTTTCCGCAGGTGTATAGCCTTTTCCCTTTACAGTTGAAACGTGAAGAAGAACCGGGCGATCGATCTCTTTCGCGGTGTGTAATGCCACTTCCAACGCTTTGAGATCGTGTCCGTCTACGGGGCCGAGATAGTAAAGACCCATATCTTCAAACATACCGGAACTTTGGT
>CAYSPZ010000003.1:8701-67935 GCA_964433065.1 uncultured Eubacteriales bacterium
TTAAGTTGCTTTTCGCGTGCGCTAAATGCCGATGCAACCATTCACCGATCAACGGAAGATGAGCGGTCAGTTCGGCAAAACCGTTCTTAAACCGTTGGTAAAACGGTTTGGAGCGCAAGGTGGACAAGTACCGCGCAACAAAACCGACACTGCGGCTGATCGACATCTGATTGTCGTTGAGTACGATGATCAACCGCTCATTGTGTCGGGCGGCATTACAAAGCCCTTCATACGCGAGACCGCCCGTCAACGCGCCGTCACCGATTACCGCGACCACGTAACCGTCGTCGCCTGTCAATTGTTTGGCATATGCCAGACCGCTCGCCGCCGAAACGGAGGTACTGCTGTGACCGGTCACAAAAGCATCGTATTCACTTTCAAGCGGCGACGGGAAACCCGAAATACCGTCCAGTTTGCGCAACCGCGCAAATTTATCAAGACGACCGGTCAACAACTTATGTGTGTAACACTGATGTCCGACGTCCCATACGATCTCATCGTTCGGCAGATCAAACAACCGATGCAACATCACGGTCAGTTCCACCACGCCTAAGTTGGAAGACAGGTGTCCGCCCGTTTCGGATACGGTTTTAATGATCGTATCCCGCAATTCGGCACACAGTTCTTCCAACTGTAAAGGCGAAAGACTTTTCAGGTCTGCCGACGTGTGTAATGTTTTAAAAACGCTCATATATCCTCTACTCTTTTTCGATTATTGTAACGGAACGATGGGAAACAACGAACCGACGATCACACCTAAAATAACACCGCCTAATACCTCTAACGGTGTGTGTCCGATCAATTCTTTGAGATCAATCACAACGCTTTTACGATCGGCAATATCGTCGCCGTCAATATCGGCTTTTTCCTGTTCGATCTCGTTTAGGTAACGATTGAGAAGTTTCGCGTGTCGACCTGTTTCGCGACGGACACCCATCGCGTCGTATACGGTGATGAAGGCAACCACCAGCGCCAACGCGAAGATGGGCGACGACGGTGTGTAAAACCGCGCGGTGGACACCGCTAACGCACAGACCATTGCCGAGTGTGCGCTGGGCATTCCGCCCGCGCCCCACAACCGCTCGATCTGGAATTTTTTTGTTAACAACGACTGGATCACGGTTTTGATGACCTGGGCAAACAGCCATGCCAACAATGCCGCGATCAACGCTTTGTTTTGAAGTAATGCAACGATAATATCCATAGTGGTATTCCTTTACGAAATTCTCTTTAAGAACCGATGCGCCAACGTGCAGAGATCACCGTTATCGTCAAACAGTTGCAACTGTGCCACCGCTTTTTCGGTATACTCCGTTGCCAACGCGAACGCACCGTCTATGCCAAGCAACGACACGTACGTATTCTTGTGATTTTCCTCATCGCTGCCGACGGGTTTACCGAGCGCTTCGGCGGTCGAGGTAACGTCTAAAATATCGTCGATCACTTGAAATGCCAAGCCGAGATAATACCCGAACCGACCGGCGGCATCGATCTGATCTGCGGTACCACCGCCGACCACACAACCCATTTGACACGCGGCCTGTATCAGTGCCGCCGTCTTTTTCTCCTGCAAATATTTTAACGTATCAGCATCGATGACCGTGTTTTCGCTTTCCAGATCCACGACCTGTCCGCCGATCATACCGTTAATGCCCGCATACTCCGCTAAAACCGAGGCGGCTTTTACGACCGACGACGGCGATACATCCGACAAATTACATTCGTCGAGCATCACTTCAAACGCGCGGTTGAGCAACGCGTCACCCACTAAAAGTGCCATTGCCTCGCCGTAGGCGGTATGTACCGACGGCTTTCCGCGTCGCATCGGCGAGTTGTCCATACACGGCATATCGTCGTGTACCAACGAGTAAGAGTGGATCATTTCGATCGCTGCGGCAAACGGTAACGCGCGAACGGTATCCCCACAGCACAAGCGGCAAAATTCCAATAACAATACGGGACGAAGACGTTTTCCGCCGCCTTCACAGGCATATGCCATTCCGTGAATCACCGTGTCCTGCAACCGTCCGTCCTGCGGCAGATAGTGCGGCAGAGCGGATTCGATCTGCGACAAATGCGATGCCAGACGGGGTGTATATAACTCAGCCATCGTTATGCCTCCGTTTTGGCGGTCAATTGGATGATCTTTTGTTCCGCGACTTTCAGCGTATCGGAACAGGATACCGCCAATTTAGTACCTTCATCGAATAATTTTAATGACTCGTCCAACGGGCAGTTGCCGCTTTCGAGCAGTCCAACGATCTCTTCCAAGCGTTTCATCGCTTGTTCAAACGATACGGTATCACTCATCATCATAACCCCATTTCATTCTGTACGATCTCTTCTACGCGACAAGAGGCTTGTCCGTCTGCAAAACGCAACCGAACGGTATCCCCTACCGTCATATCGGATACGGAACACACCACTTTGTCCGCCGTTTCGGCAACCGCGTAGCCGCGTGTGATAACGCGCAACGGACTCATTCCGTCCAGTTTTCCCGCCAATTCCGCCAACCGATTTTTGCATCGAGACAGGTGCTTTTCGGTTGCGGACGTAAACGAACGGGTAAGCAGGTCAACCTGCATCTGACGTTCTTCGATCAACGAGAGCGGCCGCGCAAATACGCGGGAATGCAACGCGTTATCCAACCGCCGCTGTTTTTCCTGTACGCAGGACGAAAGTGCCATCGGTAACAAGCGGGTAAGCCGTTGCAGTTGTTGCAAACATTCGGCGCGGTCAGGAACCGCCAGTTCCGCCGCCGCAGAAGGCGTCGGTGCGCGCAGGTCGGCAACAAAATCGCAGATGGTAAAATCGGTTTCGTGACCGACCGCCGAAATGATCGGAACGGTCATTTCAGCAATGGTACGGGCTACCTGCTCATCGTTAAATGCCCACAGTTCTTCCAGTGAACCGCCGCCGCGACCGATAATGATCACGTCGGGTGCGTTGGAGTCTCCGTTTGCGTTTAGTTGTTCCAGTTGGTGCAAGGCGCGGCACAGGTCGGCGGGTGCGCCTTCCCCCTGTACCAGTACCGGCACGTGAATGACGGTCGCTATGGGAAATCGTCTGCCCAACACGTTGAGGATATCCTGCAATGCCGCGCCGGTCGGCGAGGTCACGACCCCTACTCGTTTCGGGAACGCGGGCAACGGACGTTTGCGGTCGGGTGAAAATAATCCTTCGCTTTCCAGACGGCGTTTTAACTGTTCGTACGCCAGTTGCAGGGCACCAATACCGTCGGGTTGCAATTCGTCGATATACAATTGGAAGGAGCCGTCTTTTTCGTACAACGATACGCGTACACGCGCGACGACTTTCATTCCGTTTTCAGGGCGGAAACGCAGACGCATAGCTTGTGAGCGGAACATCACCGCCTTGACCGCCGCCGTTTCGTCTTTGAGGGTCATATACAGATGACCCGACTGATAGTGGTTGGTAAAATTACTGATCTCACCCGACAATAACAGTTGTTGCAGGTTACCGTCACCGTCGAGCAACGATTTGACATATCGGTTTAATTGACTGACCGTGACCGCGTTCATTTCGTCGCCCCCTGTTCTTTCAGTGCGGTAAGCACGGCGATCCCTGCCGCGTTATCCGACGAAAACGCGGGAGGTGCAAAGATCCCGCCAAACCGTGACGAAAGGGCCTCGCGCAACAGTGTATTGGACATCACACCGCCCGCGTATACCACCGGCATCTCTCCGTAACGGGAGAGTAATTGTTCGGTCATTTTTTCCACCGCCACGCGGATAGAGTGCAGACAAAACGCTGCAATATCGGCAGACGGCACACCGTCACTCTGTAAGCGGCGGCATTGGTTTTCCACACCCGAAAGGTGACAACTCTCCCCTTGTAACGAGGGACGCGGTGAATAGGTCACGGTCGACGTTTGCGCCAACCGATCCAGTGCAGGACCTGCCGGAAAAGGTAAACCGAGCATACCGCCGACGCGGTCGATGAGTTGTCCCGCTTTGAGGTCCAGCGAAGAAGCCACCGTTTGGCAGGAGATGACCGTTTCGCGGCTCGGGGTGACCAGCAATGCGTCGGTCGTGCCACCCGAAACGTGAAATGCCAAAAACGGTTTTTCAATGAGCGACAGCTGCTCGGCTCCGTAAAGTGCCGCCGCGACGTGACCTTGTTGGTGGGTGAAAATGTGCAACGGTTTATGCAACACCGCCGCCAATTGCCGCGCACTGCCGAGCCCTACCAGAAAGCAGGGCATGTACGATCCTTCGCTTTCCTGCGGACGATCGGATACCCCGATCGCCGCAAGATCGGACAGGTCGTCGAGCGCGGTACAAAGACGTTCCATCTGTTCCGGTAACTGACGGGTATGGTGAAAGACTGCGTCACTTTGCCGCAGACCCAATTCACCTTCCTTGACGGGAAGGAGTTGTTTATATTGCCAAAGCGCCCCCGTTTCGGCGCAAAACGCCGAAACGGAGGTCGTATAATTACTGGTATCCAGTCCGATGAATTTACTCATGATCGTTATCGCGTCGGGAGATGCCGCCCAAAACACCGTTCACAAACGAAGCATCCGCTTCGCCGCCGTAACGTTTTGCCAGTTCCACCGCTTCGTTGATGGAAACACTGACGGGAATGTCGGTCTCCCATTCCATTTCGTATACTGCCAAACGCATGATCGAAAGGGCAACACGGGATAAGCGGGAGGTATTCCATTTATGCGAAGATGCCGAGATCAACCCATCGATCTCTTCAAGATGCGCGACGGTGCCTTCTGCAAGAGAGAGCGCAAAAGCATCGTGTTGTACTTCGCGCGCTTCTTCCGCAGCGTATAAAATATCGGCGACCGATTCCTCCGTAAAACTTTTTTCAAACAGGAGAATAAACGCCAATTCTCTGGACTCCCGACGGGTCATGCCATTCATCATGCCTTTCTGTTTTCAAATTCCTTTTAGTAAGCAGAGTGACCCTCTGTTGAGATCAACAGAGGGTGTTGTGATCATTCTGCTTCGGGTGCGGGGGTTTTCTTACTGTCAAGCACGATTCCCGCCACGTGTACGTTGATCTTGGTAACGGGTTTGCCGGTCATCGATTGTACCGCAGACTTGACTTCGCGTTGGACGTCGCCCGCCACGTCGGGGATGCGTACGCCTTCTTTGAGGTTGAGATAAATGTCCACGACCGTTTCGTTCTCATTGTTGACAACGGCAACGGCTTTGCTGGCGGCGGTGCCAATCAGGTTGCGCAATTCGGGTATGCGCGTTGCCAAGCCGGCAACCCCTTCGACCTCCAATGCCGCGGTGGACGCGATGGTCGCGATCACCTCTTCGGAAATAATGCAACGACCTTCCGGGGCGGTATATTGTCTATCATCCATAGTTGTGATGACCTCCCTTTTCTTTGTGATTATACTTTATTATACCACAAAGTCTGTCAGGAGCAACTGTTTTTTTATGATTTTACTGCAATAATATTGATATTTTGTGCAAAAATATCCGTTTGTGCGGTAATAATCTGCGAAATTTTTGCCGTATCCTGCACCGTAAGACCGTCACTTTGCACCACCACACTGCACTGATCGTCTTCAATGTAGACCACGCAATCCGCAAATCCTTTTGCTTTGATCAGTTCTTCGACTTTGCTTTCCTGCTCGACCGCTTTTGCCATCGCGGCAACCTGTATTGCTACCGCCTCTTTTTGTTCATCGGTTGCCTTGACATCGTTCAAAACTTCTTTCACAAGCGCCGTGGCTTCCTCTCGCGCTTTCTGACGGTTTTCTTTTGCCTCTTTAAAATACTGAGCACCCGTACTGACGTTGCCTGAATTGACGTTCATTGCGTCACCGAGTTCCTTGTCCGAAACGGTACTCTGCGTCGTGGAGGAATCGGTGCCGGGCAACAACGGTGCTTCCGCCGCAAAATAATAATTGAGATACACCGCAACGCCGAGTGCCACAACGAGCGTTCCCAACAGAAGATTCTTTTTTCCGAAAAACTTTGCCATTTTCTATGTCTCCTTTGTAAAAATTATACCAATTTAGTTACGCACACGCGTTTTGCCGTAATGTTGAGCGCCACCGTTACCGATTGAACGATCTGTTGCTTTACCTCCTCTCTGTCACCGCCTTCACACACGACGATCACACCTTTGACGGTCGGTTGGATCTCGGTTACCAGCAGACCTTGTCTGCCGTTCCCCGTATCGATCACGATCACCGACTCCTCGTTGTCATCCCGCTCGATCGTCTTGTTTTCCTCTTGTTGCCGATCGGTATTGGTCTTCTGCTCGGTTGCATAAACATACTCGACACCGTTTTCCAGTGTCACCATCACCCGACACTTTCCCGCACCTTCAATACTGCTGAGAATTTCGCACAATCTCCGTTCGGTGTTTTCTACGAAAACTGCCGCCGTATCAACGGTTTCGTTTGCCGTTGGCTTCGACGGTATCCACTCGGAAAGGGCTAACAGTACAATGCCGACCGCACCGATGATCAACAACCACTTTTTCCCGTCTGCCGTCGAAAACCGTTCGGTGATCTTTTTGATAAACTCGTTCATAATCTTTCCTCGCAAACACGGCTTTGTTTGTCCACTTCGCTCACGTTTGTTAGATGTATATGCCCTCTCTTCGCGTAATATGCGTCTGAATTTTCCAGCGCGGAATTTGAACATTTGAATTTTGCAATTCGCCATCCTGCAAACGTCTATACTTATAGGTAAACATATATATCCATTTAAGATAAATATTTACTAAATTGAAATATTTGTTGTAATTTTCAACATCTTGTGTTATGATTACTTGTAACTATTTTGAGAGATATCTCAAAATACAACAATAATGATACCCATAAGGAGATGACCGTTTTGAGTTCCAAACTGACATTTTATATTCTTAAACGCGTCTTTTTGGCGTTGTTTACGATATTGCTTGTCATCACCATCACTTTCTTCGCAATGAAAGCCGTTCCCGGCGGTCCGTTCATGAGTGAGAAAGCGGTGTCGGAAGAAGTGCAGGCCGCACTGGAAAAGAAATACGGATTGGATAAACCCCTTTTGGAACAGTACACTACCTATCTTAAAGATATCGTCACGCGGTTTGATTTCGGTCCGTCCATCAAACAACGCGGTCGTACGGTAACGGATATTATCGTTCAGGGAATGAAAACGTCCATCCCGCTCGGTCTGTGCGCGGCGGGTATTGCGCTCATCATCGGTGTCGTCTTGGGTGCCGGTGCGGCACTGAGGCGAAACTCCGTATACGATAAGAGTATTATGGTGACGATGACCGCTTTCGTGTCAATGCCGAGTTTCATTATGGGTACGTTGCTGTTGCTGTTGTTTGCGGTCACCTTGCAATGGTTACCCGCCAACGGTACGACCACCGCCGGTCTGATCTTACCGGTCATCACGTTGTCGCTCTCGCCGATGGCGCACATCACCCGTCTGACCCGCTCGTCGATGTTGGACGTGCTCGGACAGGATTATATCCGTACCGCGAAAGCGAAGGGCGTTTCGGGCAGTAAGATCATTTTCGGTCACGCGCTCAAAAACTCGCTCATCCCCGTTATCACCTACTTCGGTCCGATGCTTGCGTATATCGTGACCGGTTCGTTGGTCGTTGAAAAGATCTTCGCCGTGCCCGGTATCGGCCGTACGTTCGTCAGCAGCATTACCGACCGTGACTACCCCGTCATTATGGGTACCACCATCGTGTTGGCAACGTTGATCGTTGTGATGAACCTTGTCAGCGATATCCTGTACAAGGTCGTTGACCCGCGCATCAATCTGGAATAAGGAGGAAGGATCAATTATGGATATCAAAAAATTCAGTATGCATTTAAATGTAGACTCCTTCCTTCCCGCATCGGCGGAAGAAAAAGAATATATGGTGCAGATGCGACCCTCTTCCACCTTCTTTAAAGACGGTGTGAAACGGTTGCTGAAAGACAAGGTGGCAACCGCCAGTTTGATCATGATCGTTCTCATCGTGCTCAGCACCATCATCATCCCGCTCGTATGGCCGTACAGTTATGACGAGCAACTCGGTCTGAAGATCGGTAAACCGGTCGATGCTTCCTACAACAACTTAGCACCTTTCCAATACGGCGGAACGGAACTGGTACGTATGCTTGGTAAAGCGACCGTGCAAGAGATCCACATCGAAGCGCCGATGGGCGACAAAACGACCACCGACAAGGCGGTGCGTATGGCAGCAAAAATGCGCGCCGAACAGATCCTGAACGAATACCAAAGCGGTGCTAAGACCGCAGATTCGTTTGCGGAACTGAAGAAACACGATTCTTCCGACCTGACCACCTCCCTGCTCAATATCACCTATACGAGTGCGGAAAAGGTCGGTCACGAAGACTTCTCCGCGAAGACCATAAAGTGGATCTGGGACAAAGGTGCCAAACGTCAGGCGGGTGACGTCGGTTTGGTTGAAGACGTAGACGGATACCACATCGTATATTTCAACGGATACAGCGGTGAGACCGAATCCATCTTCCCCCACATTTTCGGTACCGATGCCGCCGGCCGTGACTATTTCATCCGCGTTATCTACGGTGCGCGCGTTTCGCTGGTCGTCGGTTTCTTCGCCAGTATCATCGTTTTGGTGATCGGTATGACGGTCGGTTCGCTCGCCGGTTATCTCGGCGGTAAAGTCGACCTGGTCATCATGCGTATCGTCGATATCATTTACTCGTTGCCGGATATGTTGATGGTCATCCTGCTCGCCGCCGCGTTCAAGACGTCGCTCGGGAAACTGATCGAAGGCACCGTTTTCCAAGCAATCGGCGGTAACATTATCAGTTTGTTTATCGTGTTTGCTCTGCTGTACTGGGTATCGATGGCACGTTTGATTCGCGGTCAGATCCTCTCACTGCGTGAGCAGGAATACGTATTGGCGGCAAGAGCCGCCGGTGCAAAAGGCGGTTGGATCATCCGTAAGCATTTGATCCCCAACTGCATCAGCGTCATCATCATCTCCACCGCGTTACAGGTACCGAGCGCTATCTTTACCGAGAGTTATCTGTCCTTTATCGGTCTCGGTATCAACGCACCGATGCCGTCGCTCGGTTCACTTGCCAACGACGCACTTAAC
The DNA here is from genome assembly GCA_964433065.1 of uncultured Eubacteriales bacterium. Lineage (GTDB taxonomy): Bacteria > Bacillota > Clostridia > Oscillospirales > Acutalibacteraceae > RGIG3009. The sequence continues at coordinate 17,777 of CAYSPZ010000003.1, forward strand.
GGTATCAACACCTACGGTTACCGTTTGGTCATTCCCGCTGTTATGATCTCCCTCATCGTGCTTTCGCTGAACCTGTTCGGCGACGGATTGCGCGATGCGTTTGACCCGAAACTGAACAGTTAAGAAAGGAGCGTATGATATACTATGGCACTTTTAGAGATCAACAATCTGCATACCTCCTTTGCGACCGACGCGGGTACTGTCAACGCGGTCAACGGCATCTCGTTCTTCCTGGAACGCGGCAAAGTGTTGGGTATCGTGGGTGAGTCGGGTTCCGGTAAATCGGTGACCGCTTACTCGATCATGCAGATCTTAGCGCCGACCGCGACCATCTCCCCCGACTCTTCCATCAAACTGGACGGTCAGGAATTGGTCGGTGCAGGTGAAAAAGTGATGAAGACCGTACGTGGTAATAAGATCTCCATCATCTTCCAGGACCCGATGACCTCGCTCAACCCCACCTATACCATCGGACATCAACTGGAAGAAGCGATCCTTCTTCACACCAACCGTGACAAGCAACAAGCCAAAGCCCGTGCGCTGGAAATGTTGCAACTGGTCAACGTGAACGAACCCGAAAAACGGTTAAAACAATATCCTTACGAATTATCGGGCGGTATGCGTCAACGCGTGATGATTGCAATGGCACTCGCCTGTGAACCCGATATTCTCATCGCCGACGAACCGACCACGGCTCTCGACGTGACCATTCAGGCACAGATTCTGGAACTGATGAAATCGTTGCAACAAGAATTCAATATGGCGATCATTATGATCACCCACGACCTCGGTGTTGTCGCGCAGATGTGTGACGAAGTGATCGTTATGTATGCGGGTTCCATCTGCGAACAAGGTACGGCGGACGAGATCTTCTATAACCCTCAGCACGAGTATACCAAGGGTTTGATGAACTCCATCCCCACCGTGGACAACGAGAAACGCAAGTTAAAACCCATCACCGGTACCCCCATCGACCTGCTCAATATGCCGAAAGGGTGTCCGTTCGCGCCCCGTTGTGAAGCGGCGATGAAGATCTGTGTTCAGGAATGTGCGGAAAACGTCGCGGTAAACGATGAACACCGTACCGCTTGCTGGATGTATATCAAGAAAAAGTTAGAGCAAGAACAAGCATCGACAGAGGAGGCGGCTTCCAATGAGTGATAACCAAAACAAGCCTCTGATCGAGGTACGCAATCTTTGCAAGTATTTTGATATCAATACCGGCTTTTTCCAATCCAAGCCCTTAAAGGCGGTCGACGGGGTATCGTTTGATATCCAGCGCGGCGAAACGCTGGGTCTGGTCGGCGAATCCGGTTGCGGTAAGACCACCGTCGGACGCACCATCTTAAATCTCTATAAGCCCACCTCGGGTGAGATTTTGTTTGACGGCGCACCCGTGAAGACCAAAAAGGAAATTCACGAGTTCCGCAAAAAAGCAACGATGGTGTTTCAGGATCCCTATTCTTCGTTAAACCCGCGTATGACCGTGTCGGATATCATCGGCGAACCGCTCGATATCCATCAGTTGTACCAGACCAAGCAAGAACGTCAGGACCGCATTTTGGAACTGATGGATTACGTCGGTTTGAACAGTGAACACGCGGCGCGATATGCGCACGAGTTCTCGGGCGGTCAGCGTCAGCGTATCGGTATTGCCCGTTCGCTCGCGGTCAACCCCGATTTTATCGTTTGTGACGAACCCGTTTCCGCTTTGGACGTGTCCATTCAAGCACAGGTCATCAATATGTTTGACGATCTGCAGGAGAAACTGGGTCTGACCTATCTGTTCATCGCCCACGACCTGTTGGTCGTCCGACACATCAGTAATCGTATTGCCGTTATGTATCTCGGCAAGATGGTGGAGTTGGCGGAAGCGAACGAGATCTACAATCATCCGCTTCACCCCTACTCCATTTCGCTGTTGTCGGCGGTGCCGGTACCCGATCCCAAGGTTGCCCGCGCCAACCAACGCGTAATGTTACACGGCGATATCCCCAGTCCCCTCAACGCACCTTCCGGTTGTCCCTTCCGCACGCGGTGCCCTTACGCTACCGAACAGTGCGCAATGGAAATGCCGGCATTTAACGAAGTGTCCAAAGGACACTTCGTCGCCTGCCACAACCTCGACAAGATCGGGTAACGGCGGCACTACATATTTTTGGTTCTAAACGGCGCCACTCCTCCTGTGCTTTGGGAGTGAACGCTGTTCGGAATAAATTTTCGGAAAGGAAGATTTTCAGATGAAAAAAGTATTGGCAATCCTTTTGGCTACCATCATGCTCTTCTCTTTGACGGCTTGCACCGGCGCGAAAAAAGATGCGCCTCCGACGATGGTCTACCTTTACAATGAAGGCGACGGCCATAAAGCGATCGGTGAATACCTGCAAGGCGCTTTGGCGGCTGCCGGTTTGACCATCACGTTGGAATCTCAGGAATGGAACACCTTCCTGAACACCCGTAAAGAAGGTAACTACACCATCGCCCGTAACGGTTGGTTGGGCGACTACAACGATCCCATCTCCTTCCTGGATATGTGGACCTCCACCTCCGGCAACAACGACTGCCAACTCGGTAAAGGCGCTCACGCCGAAGTCGCGATCTACGATCTCGATATGACCAAATGGGGCGGCACCAACGTTACCGACGGTACTTGGGCACAGACCTATGACGTGATCATCTCCATGATCAAAAAAGAAAGCGATAACAACAAACGTCTCGAAATGATGCACGCTGCGGAAGACCTGCTCATGAGCACCGGCACCATCATCCCGATCTACTACTACACCGACCTGTACATGATCGACGATTCGGTTAAAGGCTTCTTCTCCAGCCCCTTGGGCTACAAATTCTTCGCCGGCACCACCGTCGAAGGCAAAGATGCTCTGAACGTTTGCTTGGCTTCCGAGCCTGACACCATTGACCCCGCTCTGAACTCTGCGGTAGACGGCGCTACGCTCGTTTCCCACCTGTTCTCCGGCTTGGCGAAATGGGACAAAGACGAGAACGGCAATCTGGTTATCGTGGCTGACTGTGCTACCGAACTGGTTGAGCCTGTCACCAACGATGACGGTACTGTCACCTACACCTACACCTTGAAAGACGGTCTGAAATGGTCCGACGGCAAAGAACTGAAAGCCAGCGACTTCGAATTCGCTTGGAAACGTGCTGCCAGCACCGAACTCGGCGCTGACTACAGCTACATGTTCGACGTTGTCAAAGGCTACGGCACCGACAACAAAGATGATCTCTCCGTTGTTGCTGACGATGCTGCGAAAACCATCACCGTCACCCTGACCACTCCGGTTGCGTACTGGAATGAACTGCTCGCGTTCCCGACCTACTTCCCGGTCCGTTCGGACGTTGTTTCCGACGAAGCTTGGGCTACCAAACCCGAAACCTACATCTCCAACGGTGCTTACACCATGAGCGCTTGGGAACATGACAGTTTGATCACCTTGAAAAAGAATGACAACTATCATGACGCGGATGCAGTCACCATGCCCACCTTGAATTTCTACCTGTCCGACGACGCGAACAATATGTTGGCGAACTTCAAAAACGGCGACTGGTTGATGATCGACGACGTTCCCACCAACGAGATCGCTACCTTGAAGACCGAATATGCGAACGAATTCGTTATCGCCGGTCAACTCGGTACCTACTATGCTTGCGTCAACGTGAACGCTGATCTGGGTGTTGACACCGAAGAAGAAAGAGTTGAAGTCCGTAAGGCTATCGCTCTGTTGCTCGACCGTAACTACATCTGCGAAGATGTTGCTCAAGGCGGTCAAGTTCCCGCTTCCTCCTTTGTCGCGATGGGTCTGACCGATTCCAACGGCAAAGAGTTCTATGAGAACGCCGGCGACGAAGCTGCTAACGGCTACATCGGTTACTACGATGTTTCCGAAGAAGCGTTCGAAGGCAACTGCCAGAAAGCGGTTGAAATCCTCGAGAAATACTACACCCTCAGCAAATAATTCCGAAAAACAATATAAAAGCACAAAACAGTGCGCCGCAATCGCGGCGCACTTGTTTTTTATCCATCACGGCTTTGTACGATCACGTCGGTGTTCAGTTGCGTTTTTAACACCTCGCGAACCGGTAAAGCAGCATTTAAGTTGCGTTTATCCACTACAATGACGACCTGCTGAATATAGATACTGCCGTTGTCGGCAAGAGCGGTGGTTACCGTAACCGTTTCGGCAGTCACGTTACGCGTTGCCAGACATTCCTGCACCATATCGGTAACCGTCGTTTTTACTTGTTCCTGCAACTGTTCGTTCACCTTTTCGGTCAGTGCATCGGACACCGCTTGGTCGCCGAGAAAATCCACGTCCAACGGTAATGACGTGGATACTTTCAGTAACGGTGATATCATACTGCACAACAAAAAGGTGATCAAAAGCAGGTGGAATAATTTCCCGACACCGTTTTTCGGTATCAGGATCTGCAACACACAACATCCGACCGCCGCGCAACAGATGGCGGCGCCCCATTCCCGTATACCGTCCATATGCGTTCATCCTTTTAATGATAATGACACGACCGTAACAGCCACGATCGAAAACATCGCACCTGCCGCCAACACACCGATCAAGCATCTTAAAACCGCCTGTGCGCTTTTCAGTACCGACGTTACCGACGTCAGTTGAAACGTTTCCGACCCCATCAAGCACAGCGATAAGCACAGGTTCCACAATACGCAACTCAGAAGCGGCGGTAGGACGATACACACTGCCGCGCCGATACCGATCCCGCCGACCGTCGAGCGCAGGGCGGTTACGCAACTGCGAATGGTGGTAAAGGCTTCGCTGAGCGAAGAACCCACCACCGGAACAAAACTGGACAGCGAAAACTGCATAGCACGGTTGCCGAGCGTGTTTGCCGCACTTCCCACTAAATTTTGCAACGATAACAGACCGGTGAACAAACCGCAGACGAGTGATAACACCCACGTGGTGGTTTTGCCGATCTTTTCGCCGATCTGCGACAGACGAAGGTCGGGTGTTACCGAACCGATCACGCCGATCGCCAGCGTTACCCCCATCAACGGTACCAGCCAGTTGTTGGACAATAATGATAACAGTTGTGCCGCGTATAACACGATCGAGCGAAAGGAGAAGGCGGATACGGTATGACCGCCTGTCAGCAGCACACCGACATAGACGGGCACGAAACTCATCATATAAACGGACAACGATTCGCAGGCATCTTTCACCTCTTGAATACACGCGGCGAGAGGTGTGACCACCACCGTACAGGTAACCAGTGTCGAAACGACCGAAAACAACATTTCGCCGTTCTTGCCGCCGAGCGTTCCCCCTACTCCGCCCATCCACGCGTGCAGCAGAATAACACCGAATACCAACACGCACGAGCGGATCGGCAGGGTCGATGAGTTAACGATCCATTGCCATATGGTTTGCAATACTGTATTAAGATCGGTTTCGGTGACAGAACGGGGATCCAATGAGTCGATACCCAATATTGATAAGAGTTCCCTTGTTTCTGGTGGCAGATTTTCCAACAGTTCCTGTGCGCCACTTGCTCTTAATTGTTCCTCGTACAACTCGTCCACCGTTTTGGCAGAGGCGGTTATTGTGAACAAAAGCGTAAAAAGTACGGCCAGTATCACGACTCGTTTCACCGTCATTCTCCTATCAACGATAATGCCGTTGTCATCAATTTTTGGAAGAGCGGCATTCCGACGATCAACAACGCTACCCGTCCTGCGAGTTCCGTCTTGTTCGCCATCGAGATCTCTCCTGCATCACGACAGATATCCGATGCCAGTTGTGTTACCAAGCAAATTCCGACACCTTTGATCAGAACGGAAAGATATTCGGCGGAAAGTCCGCTTCCGTCCAGATACCCCTTGATCGTTTGAAGCAACGGATATATCTGGTCAAATACAACGACCAATATGGCGACTCCTGCGGCAAGTACGAGCAACGTCGCTTGTTCGGGACGTTGAGAGCGCAACATCACCGCCAATACCGTAACTACCACCGCAACGGCGGCAACTGTCATCACGTTCATCGTTTATAACCCGAAAACCGATTTTACCATATTGAACAGGTCGCTGATCTCGGTGACGACCATCGCCAATACCACGACCAGACCCGCCAACGTGGTCATCATTGCCTGTTCTTCGCGACCGGAGCGGATCAGCACTTGATTGAGAACTGCTACGATGATACCGATCGCCGCGATCTTAAAGATCAAATCCACTTCCATAGTTCCGCCCCTTTCTCACCACAACACCACCGATGCCAAAAAACCAAGACTGCAACCGAGCGTTATATACAGGTTCCCTTTTACCGACAACCGTTCTTTGGCTTGTGACAGTTGTTCCGACAGTACCGTTCGGTATTCTTCGCAAAATCGCACCTCACCCGCCGCGTCCGATCGACCGACCTGTTCGAAAAAGCGGTTTAACACGGCGATATCGTCCTCGGAAAGCCCCCATTTTCCCGCGTGTTGCGCGAGGCCATCTTTCCACCGCTCACGCGGATCATCGCTCTCTACGGTCGTTTGCGGAGAGAACAAGACAGGATCGTGTTGTATCAGTTCGGTGATCGGTGCGTTGGTATAGCGGATCTGTTCGGTCAATTGTCTCATTCGCTCGAGAATGCGTTGTAATGTTGTCACCCGCTTTTGCATACGATACCGCATCCAAAATCCCGTCATTGAACAAGCAAACAGGATCATCAGAGCGCCTATCCATTTCATACAGCCATTCCTCCGTTTTGACGTATTGTGCGATCGTGCCGGGATGATCGCGACCTTTGAGAAAAAATATAAAGGAAAACACACCACGTTCCAGTGCTTTTAGCAGGAGAGGACGGGCGCGCAGTTCCGTAAGGTTACGGCAATGTACCGTCGCGACGGTCGGGACAGCGCGGTGGAAACCGTCAACGATGCTTTGGATATCGTCCTCGCCCAATTCGTCGAGTACCAGTATTTGTGGTGCTAACGCGCGGATCGCCGATTCGATTCCCGCCGATTTCGGACAATCGCGCAGAACATCGCAACCAATGCCTGTCCCGTCGATCGACAATTCGTCGCGTTCATCGATCACCGACACGGCGATACCTTGTTCACAAAACTGTGCGATCAAATCTTTGAGGAAACTGGTTTTTCCGCTGGACGGTTCACCGCAGATCAAGGCGCTGTGTATACCGTTTTGTGTGATCCGGTTAGCGACTTGCGCAGCACAACCGCGATGTTGTCTGGCGACCCGTACGCAAAGTGAAGTGATATCGCGAAAGGAAACGATCTGACCGTTTTCCTGCACGGCGGTTCCCGCGATACCGATGCGGATGCCGTTTTTTGCAGTAACGTATCCGTTGCGCAGTTCGTGTTGATGGGCATACACGGAATAGTCGCACGCGCAGTCAAAGGTCTGCGTGATCCATTCGGGTTTGCACAGAATGCCCTGGCGGGGGTGGTCGGTAAGGTCGCCGTTTGCTGATAGGAAGTATCGTTTACCGCGTACCGATAAGGTTAACGGGTATCCACTGTACAGACGAAGTTCCTGTACCGTTTCGCGAAGCGATGACGGTACGGCGGCAAAGCAATATTGTAATTCGGACGGAAAGACGCGTATTGTCTTTTCAAATGCGTTCATACTCTGTCCCCTTTCGGTCTTGTCCTATTTCTATGCGAGGTCTTGTCCGAATAGAACAAAAGCGAAACGCCCCGTTGTTGTAAACGGGGCGTTTCGCTTAGAGGGGTGTTTTGAGGAGGGGTACGTACTCGCTTTATAGGAGAGTTTGGATTGCGGCTTCCGTGCTCTCCCGAGTACATATATACTGTACCAGACTTTCGGTTGTCGAATGTGAATGGGTTGTGAATAAACTGTAAGAAAATTTTAATAAAAAATCAAACAAACGTTTGCTTTTTTGAAAAAGATGTGTTATACTGAAAACGAACAAAGTTTCTTTTTCGTTTTTATCGTTCGAACAGGAGGTCTGTTTTATGAAACCGCTTAACGAAAAGCAACAAAAAGTATTGACCTTTTTAAAGGAACGCGCACAGGACGGTGTCCCCCCCACGGTACGCGAAATCTGCGATGCCGCAGGGATCAAGTCGACGTCGACGGTACACGCGTATCTTAAATTATTGGAAGAAGGCGGGTATATCCGCCGTGACAGCGGGCTTAACCGCAGTATTCGTATGCCGGGGGAAAACGTGGCGCGTGTTCCCTTGCTTGGTAAAGTCACCGCCGGTCAACCGATCTTAGCAGTCGAGGAAGTGGAAGATTACGTTCCCTATTCGGGTGGCGGATATCAAGCGGGCGAGTTGTTCGCGTTGCGCGTGTCGGGTACCAGTATGATCAATGCGGGTATTCTCAACAACGATATCGTTATCGTTCGTAAAACGCCTACCGCCGAAAACGGTGACGTAGTGGTCGCGCTCATTGGTGATGAGGCGACGGTCAAACGCATTTATTTTGAAACCGACCACATTCGTCTGCAGCCAGAAAATGACGCGTATGAGCCGATCATCGTCAAAGAAGCGATCGTGCTCGGGAAAGTAATTTCGTTGTTACGCAATTTTTAACAGTTGACTTTTTGCCTAAACTCCCCTATACTGGTAATACTTTGAGATATGGGGGCGTAAAGGTTTCGACGGGGATTGTGAACCGTGGTAAGCGAGTAGCGGTGCGGGACCGCTATAAAACCTGCAACTTTCAAAAATAAACGACAACAATACTGTTGCTCTCGCGGCCTAATTAGGCTGCCGTCTTTACCCGAAGTACCGCGGTTGGGATAAAGGCGTCGATTAGCGGTGAACGTGAACGGTCGGTTGTCGCACCGACCGTCACGCCTTAGCGACTACCGTAACACAAAGCCTGCTTTTCGGCGTTGTGTGAGGGGAATCTCAAATGATCAGCTGCACTCGGAGAAAACCACGGCAAATGATTTTCGGACACGGGTTCGATTCCCGTCGCCTCCACCAAACGCTTAAAAACCCGCTCAACGAGTGGGTTTTTAATTTTCGTGTACGAATTTTGTACGAATTTTTCAAAAATTCCCATTTAAAATTCCGTACCGCCTGTATATCGTCTGGAGTTTTCGACAGATTTTCTCTATGCTTTTTGGCGTGGAGGGATTTTATGTCAATTCCGCAAGAGATCGGTCGAAACATTATTCATTTGCGCAAAAAGAAAAAGATGTCTCAGGAGTGGTTGGCGTTGGAATCGGAAACTGCGGTTTCCTATCTACGCGCCATAGAACACGGACTTGCCAATCCGACGATCGAAGTTCTTTCGCGGATATCCGATGTGTTGGATGTTCCGTTGAATCTTCTCGTAACCGTTGGCATTGCAGATCAGAGCGAACAGGAACCACGTTCACTCACGATCTCCGAAATTGTTTTTATACACCGATCTCAAACCTTTTCCCTCTGCTCCGAGTGCCAACAGGCACTTGATAACGAACGTCGAAAGTTCGGCGTAAAATAGGAGCAAGTTTTATGTTATATCAGACACGGGTCGACGAAATTCAAGACGAATGCGGAAACGTGCATACCGTCTACGGCATAGACGCCTTTCAATGCGTACGATCGGTTCCTGACGTGTTTACTGACGAAGGCAAAGCCGAAGCGTTTGTGAAACGTTGCAACGAACTTTTGCTCGACCTGTGTCACCTCGACGACGTTATCGAGGATCTGTTGGCAAAATAAAAAGAACCGCCCGCGCAGCGATTCTTTATCTTTATTATCTTAAACTCAATCCGGCTTCACCGAGAAAGAATATAAGAACGATATGCCGTATCCAATATAGAAATAAGTCAAATAATTTGCCAAGAGATGATGGGCTCCAAACGCAACAAGCCCTAAAATTGCAATCCAAATAATGATAGTTATCCATGATCCCTGAGAGGGGTATTTGATGCTCCCAATGATTTGTGAAAAACCAAGTGAACCAAAAATCACGGTGATTACAAGAATAACAATCCCAATAAAAATATCCATTTTTTATACCTCCTAAATAAAAAGTGCGCGGTCGAAGCCACGCACCGAAAAATGCATAGCCTCGTTAATGTTGCGACACATCTTTCGTAGCCATATAGGTGCAGAAATAGAGGATGCATTTTTGCCAATATAAAATGCACCTATTACGGCTTAGCTATTCAGATGTGTCGCAGTAAGAATTATACCACCACACATCACAGAAATCAATACAAAGTTTAAAGGCGGGTTTTCACCCGCCTTTTTGTTATTTTTTGAAAACCTCATCTATTGGCAAATTCCTTCTTAATCTGTCGGTCAATGTTGTAGCTGATATTCCGGTTTTTCTCGCCCATTCAGTTATCGTCAGTGTTTCACCCATATATGTAACCGTATGGTTATTTCTCCGGTTATTCCCTTGCACCTCCATAGTGACCCATCGACAATTATCGGGACAATAATTCCCATTAACATCTATTCGGTCCAAGCTTAACCCTTCTTTGTAACCGTGCAAAATTGCCCAACCATAAAACGCTTTAAAATCTTTCCACTCGTCGCAAACGACAATACCTCGACCGCCGTAATAACTGTATATGGAAGAGTTCAAATTATAACAACGCTGTCGCATAGACTGCCAAACGGAATATATTTTGCTTCGACTCTGTCCATGTTTTAACCCTCTCACCCTGTTCATTTCTTGTACAATACATCCGCACGAACTAGTAGACCCTCGCTTCAAGTAAGACGCAAGCACAACTTTTTCATTACCGCACTCACATATACAACGAAAAAGTGATCTTCCCTTGTAGTCAGGGCCAGCGTAAGATAGTACTGTTAATCGACCGAATTTTTGACCAACAAGGTCAACCCTCTTACTCACTCCGCATCACCGCCGCTTCTTGAAACGAAGGAATAAAGCTCATCACAGCAAATGGAAATATCTTTTTGTACACGGTTGAGCATTTGGATTGGCATCACCAAAGCGCTACTTGCGTCCTGTGCCGAATCGTTGAGATTGTTAAACATACCGTCGTTTAACATATTAAATGTTTCACAAAGCATGCACAACTCCAAAGATTTCTGATTGAATTTTTCCAACAATTCTTTCATAATAAAAAACTCCTCTCAAATTTTGGTTTGACAGAAGTTCGCCTATGCAGTATAATAGATTTGCATAGGGTAAACTCCTATCGCGGCAATAGTGGTAGTCAAACGCTTTGGTCGGTGGATGGCTACCACTATTCTTTATTTTTGTAGACCTTCATAAACAACCCGAATTCCCTGTCGAATAATTTCTGCCTTTGTCTTTTGTGTTTTGTTTACACAAAATTCAAGCATCTTAATATCCGCTTCGGATAACCTAATCCGAGTATTTAAGGTTTTGGGTTCATCCGTAGGTCTACCCATTTTCCTTGCCACATACGCACCTCACTTTCGTATCCACATAATAACATTTGTGGATACATTTGTCAAGGCCTTTTTTAGAAAAAATTTAGCCGCCCTAACAGGGCGGCTTTTGTTCACAGTCATTCTTTTATTTCAGGTAGACCTTTAATCGAAATTAGAAGCGATAGTATTCCCGAAAGAAGAGACGCTGAAATTACCAGCCTCCAATCAACCTCCGAGATAATCGCAGACGTACCGATAGTGGCGGCTGCTGTTTCTGCTACCGTCTTCAAAGCGCGGACTCCTGCGGCTTTTAACCATTTTAAAATTTTCTCGTTCATTTTTCTTCCTCCTGTTATGTAATGATTTCCCACGTGCTGACATCTTCATATATCTTATCGATAAATGAATTCCCTTTGAGCGCCTTATAGGCTTCATACAACATCACGAAATTCTCAAATTCGTACTGTCGTATTTTTGCGTGTTCCCGATTGTGATAGTAGATGCGCAACATCTCACTGCGCAACTGGCACTTGGTCCCGTTCGCGATCTTCCGAATACTCACGATCACAGGAATGATCACGCCAAGCAGAACACCGATCTCGCCGATGAGGGTCACCGCCGTCGTTAAAGACACGACCATCCCCCCTATGCTTTCACGATCTTGATCTGGATACAGTCGATCGCCTTACCGAACACACCCGCGTACCCGTCACCCGTCGCATTTTTGAGATCCGTACACCAACCGTACCACCCGCCGTTGACTTTCGGAGACACACGATATTGCACTTGGTATCCGTCCGCGCCGACCAACTGCATTTGCACCGCGTCGATCGCTTTCCCGCGAACCCCCGCGTGATCGGTATCGTCGACCACCCACGGCAACCATCCGCCGCCGAGCAGGTGAACACGGTATTTAACAGAACCAACAGACGGCTTTACCATCAACGCGGTCATATTCACGCCCGAAACACCCGCGTACCCTTCGGCATTTTTATCGTTGCAATCGGTCACTTCAGGCAACCACTTTTTCGTATACGCCTTATACGTAATGCTCGGCGTTTGCGGCAGCGGGAGATCGTTTTCAAGGTAAGCCGTCGGGTTGAGGTGTTTGTTGTCGTATCGAACCTCGAAATGCAAGTGCACACCGTAACTGTTCCCCGTATTCCCCATCGTGCCGATGACTTGCCCCTGCTTCACCTTTTCGCCGTTTTTTACTTTAACGGTAGCAAGGTGCGCGTATAACGTCGAGTACCCGTAACCGTGATCGAGTTTTACGCAGTTACCGTAACTGGCGTTTCCCTTTGCGCCCTTGTTGTTTTTGTGTCCCGTCTGGCAGAACACCACTTTACCGTCGGAATGGGCGATGATCGGTTCGCCCGTCAAATGTTCCCTGCCGAGATCCACCGCCTTGTGTGCCGACGAATACCCCTGCGTAATACGATTTTTTCCTTTTTGTAACACTCTACTTGCCATCATTACACCTCCGCGTTTTCTTATTCGGTTACGAACGACGAATAAAACAGTTCTTTTGCTTCGCCCGAAAGGTACCCGTACCGTTGCGTGTCCTCGATCAACAGACACGCATAATCAAAAGTAAACTCCCCTTTTTGGACGCAGTTGATAAATGCGTTGATAACTCTTTTTTCTCTTTTGCTCATTGTGTTAACCTCCTAAAATTAACGCTTGTAACTCTGCAAACGCTTTATTGATATCGCGGTTATACTCCGCCGTAATCGTGGCACCGTTGTCCGCAAGCAAGGTAACACCCTCGCCTTGCAGTTTGATGCTGTTTCCATCAACCGTTGTCGAATCTACGTACGGCTCGTAGTCGGTGGCGGTGTCGCCGATTTCAAGTTGGAAGTTAGACAGCACCGCACAGTAGTCCGCCTCGCTCGCACTCCTATTAAATCGAAGTCCAAGCCGCGCAAAACCCGTCGCTTGTGGAATTTTAATAGAGCAAGTATTTGTATAACTCTCTTTCGTGTCGATTATAGTATTACTTTGGTCGTATACTACGATTGCCGTCCCTGCGTTCTCGTTTCCGTTTTTTACAGAAAACGTGATCGTCTTTCCTATGTGTGCCAACAAAAGGGCTTCTAAATATCTAATCGAAATTTGGCAATAGGACGAAGTTGTCAGCGCACTTATAACAGTTCCACTTGATGAGTCGTATGAACACCGAGTAAAATCGCTACTGTTTATTTGCGACAAATCCAACAAGTTCTTCCCATACTTTGTGACGGTTCCGACCTTAACCAACTGCGGTTTGAACGTGAAATTCTCTATTGAAACACCAGAGGTGTCAACAACGATACGGTATTTAAGCGCAGTGTCGCTAACCGTGAATGTTTTTTCTTTTTCATTACCCATCGAAAGATAGACCGATTGGGGAGGATTGTATTCATCGATCAAATATATGAAGATGTTGGTGTGTGCTTTTGTGTTGTTTGCGATTAACTTGTATGTGCCTGATCCTAAAGAAACACTGATACCTTCAAAATCCGCGCGCTCCGTGGAAGTACCATTCAGCACATATCCACCGTCGCTCGTTTTGGAAAGTGCCACACCGTTTACGGTCTGTTCTTCAATGCTCGGCAAAAGATTTTGTCGTTCAACCTTTACCGCCACTTCGTGTTCAAGCGGTGCCGCGTCTTTGATCGCTACGGGATTACCTATTACCTTACCTTTGAGGACGTTTGACGTTTTGCTATAATCAACAACACCGTCTTTCCCGTCCGTGCCGGGATCTCCTTTATCCCCCTTGTCGCCCTTGTCACCCTGCTCTCCTTGCAGACCTTGCGGACCGGTATCACCTTTGTCGCCTTTGGGACCTTGTTCGCCCTGTACACCTTGAGGTCCGCGCGGTCCTTGTTCGCCGGTTGCCGGGACACCCGTACTTTGGTCGCCGAAATGCCACACACCGTCTTTGATATTCGGCATATGTGCCTCCGCGTATTCCCCTGCCTGCGTTGCGTATTCCGCCGCTTCGTTTGCATCGTCCGTCGCGGTCTCGGCTTCACGCATCACCGCTTGCCAACGCGGGAGCATTTCCCCCATCTGTTCGCCGCTTTCCCGCGCTTCGAACAAAAGATGTACTTCGGGGTAATGCAATACGTGATCCCCGATCTCCACCAACCGAACGCTCGCAAGCCCCGCCGCCGTCCACGCGGACGGAACCAAATACACGATCTTCCCGCTACTATTCGGGGTAAGAGTTTCGGTAATGTCATACGCGCCGTTCCCGTCGACGATCTCAATTTGGTATTTCAGCGTTGTATCAACCCCCGAAAAGGTGATCTGCGCCGCCTTGTCGTCACCGTAGTACCCCGCCTTTTGCGGCACCGTCGGGGTTACCTTCGGCGTCGCGCGATCTACGGTATAATCAATCTTGTAAATTGCTTCTGCCATCTTATACCTCCTCAATAATATCGTTGCCTGTACGGGTTGGATTTCCAACGCGAGTTAAATGCCGACCACATAATCTCTTTTTGCTTTCTCGTCAGATCCGAAGCATCCAGTATTGCTTTCGCTTCATCTTGACTGATACTTTCGTTCTCGTCTTGATCTGCCGTCTTTTTCAAAAGGAAATATTCGTACGCCGGAACACCTTGACTGATTACGTCGTACTTTTTCTGTGTGTCCTCGTCCAGTTCAATACCTAATACATCTTTGTTTGCCACCTGCCTGGAATACGAATACACCGCCGTAATCACTTTTATTTTTGTTTTGTCATCGAGCGCCGCATACTGCTCGTTGCCGAGCAATCCTTCCACCGCTTCGACCGCCGCTTTGCCGATCGATTTTTGATAATCGGCTTTTTCGTAACTGCTGAGCGTATACTTGCCGGTGTTCTTCGTGATTGAGTTCGGCGCCTGCGTCGGGATGACCGTCGCGTCGCCCGTCGCTTGATACAGACGATACATCTCGTCACCCGCTTTGGAATCGTACCCCTGCGCCACGTTGGGCGCACTGAAAAAGGATGTGAGCGCACGCTGTGCGGCGTTTCCGTATTGTTTCTTCGTGTTGCCAAGCACGTCGACCGATTCCGCCAACTCGTTCCGAGCACCGGGCAGTTTATACAGTACCTTGCTCCACGCCGTACCGACAGAATCGCCAGACTCGTAGGTATTGCGCTTCGTATCGTCAAAGATATTCGCCGTCTGCGAGAATACCTGCGGCACAAGAGTGCTCGGGTCTGATAAAACTGCATTTATAAATCCGGATATAAATCCATCGTCGCTGAAAAGTGATTGGATCGACGTCATAAACGACTGATTATAAAGCACATCGCCGGCCGTACGAATACCGTCTAAAATCTTTTCTTGCCATTCCTTTTTCTGTCCCGTCAGTTCCTCGTTCTCGACGTCTTCGAAATAGTCCGCCGCAACTGCCAACATTGCCGCCGAAGGTTGCATCCAGTCGTACGTAAAGGACATATTGCCGATCTTAACCGAATACGATTGTTCGCCCAACACGTCTTTTTCGAACGCCGCCACGTCTTTGTCTTTGTCCTTTTTGCCAGTTGCAAGTCCTGCCTTCGCGATTGCAACCGCAACCGCCGTCATAATCGTGCCGGTAATACCGTTCGACAGATTTTTAACAAAATTCCGTTGCATCTGCGGCGTCACTTTTCCGTGCTTGACCGCGTCGGCGAAACGGTACGCGTCGTGAGAGATCGCCTTGAGAAATCCTGCCGGCGAAAAATCGATCATCGCTTTGGTGATGTTCGCGGGTGTCTTAGCAAACTTGATAATCAAGTCACCGACACCGTATCCGTTCACGCTAATAACGTTGCCCGCATTTTTAAGCCGCGTAACCAGTTCCGTCATTTTGTTGTTATCCTGGAACGTCCGTTGCAGCGCATCCGCTGTCGCAATCTCGATCATCTCCGCCGACGGATCGGTAACGTTATTCGCTTTCATCTGTCCATTTAAAGAGTTAATGAACCACATCTGATAGAACGAGCGGTCGCCCGCATCCAGCAAAAACGAATTGAGGCGATCGAGCGCGTTGAGTGCCTTACTCATTTGATTCCGCGCGCCCGCCAATTTTCCCGTGTGGTTCTCGTTGAAATTGTCAAGACTTTGCCCATCGATCTCAAATTTCCCGTCACCGAAATTTTGGCGCGTATTGATATGTCGTACGAAGTCATCCCAACTCTCAAAAAACCCTTGTTTAAACGCCTTGGCACCCTCTTTGACTCCTGTTTTGGAAAGATACGTGCTGGACGTCGTACGCGTGCCGGTACTCTTCGAAATCGCCTTGTCGATCACCGTACCAAACAGGTCACTGACAATGTGTTGCGGCATCATAAAGGCGTTTCCTAAAAAGTTCCTTAATTGTGTTTTCGGGTTTAACAACATCGCCGTACGTTGCAGAGCCTTAAAGGCTTGTCCACGTTTTTGCGGAATCTTGCTTTGCACGCGCGAACAGATCTCCGCCAACAAAACGTTCCGATCGCGGCCGTCGGGCAAAAGTGACGCTTGAATCGTGCGCGTTTGGATGTATTCGATGTCTTCGGCGGTCAAATTAAACTCGCTGCGGTGCGCGTCTGCCCACTCGATAGAGCGGTTTTTTATCATCTCGTTGTACGCTTGGTTCAACTCGCGTTGCGCATACATAACCATACCTTCAGGCGTCATACGTCCCAAGATAGAAAAGGTCTGTAACGCTTGCGCGGTCGAAGTTCCCGCCTCGCGCAGTTTCGCGGCAATGTTACACTCGCTTTGATATTTGCCTTCCTGTTGGTATCGATACATCAACACGAAACCCGCAGCAATATCTTTCGCCGTAAACGTGGACGAATCCTTGTTCATCCAATCCAACGCATACTCCGCGCCGCCGTTGTTCACTTCTTCCACTGCGGCATCCATCGTCTCGTCGTTGGCGATCCGGTCGTAGTGCAGGATCTCTTCTTTGGTTATCGCTTTTCCCTTGAACTCATCGTCGAAGATGGTTGATCCCTGCAAATTTGCCGCAAACGCACTGTCACCGTCACCGCGTCGGTTGCGCACAACGTTCGGAACGTCGTCTTTCGTCGTGTTTGCATCTTCCATTTTCGCTTGCGCAATGGTGATCGGGTTTCGTTTCGGGTCGAGTCTGCTCAAATACTCTTGGATTTCCTCGGCCGACATGCTACCGATCGGGCGTGAATCAAAATCGGGTTCTTCGGTATACGCAGGCGTCTGCGGCGCGGAAATTTCTTCCGCAACGGGCGATACGGAATTTTTTGCGCCGTTTTGCATATACTGGGTATTGACAGTTGTTCCAAATTGTGGTTCAATGTCATTAGAAGAGTAGTTGCCTTTAACGTCTTGGACGTACGCCTTGCGGATCTCTTTTAGATCAGCGAGATATTGGTCACTACTCTCCTTTTTATTTATTGCATCTATCAGTCCGTACAGATTAGGTATTGCGTCGATCCCGGTTTTTACCATTTGTTTGTTTACAAGCAGCTTTTTACCGTGGTACTCTTCTGTAACCGCTTCGACATAATACACGACATTGTTTTGGCTGACTTTTACGTAAACTAACCCCGGGACACCCTTTGCGTTTCTTTTCACAAATACCTTGTCATAGTTTTCAACAATATACGGTATTCTTTTTAGATCCTCCCGCGTAACCGGATATTTTTCTGTTAAGTTCCCGTCACCGTGTGAGTTTTTGATGTGCCGTATATCGTTATCTCTTAAAGCGTGCGCGTAGTGTGTTAAATCGAGTTCTCCTTGAGTATCTGCGATAAGCCTATCGCTTACAAGAGCATATTCTTTATGGTCCTGAGAGTTTTCCTTTATGTATGCCTTATCCACATACTCATCAATATCCGCTTGCGTAACCCCAAAACTAAATTTTACTGCGTCGTTTTTTGTTTTTCCGTCTGCCTGTCGCAACGCCTTCGCGAACAGTTGCTCCATCTTCCGTAGTTCCCGTTCGGCGGGAGTATCGCGAAAACGACTGACCAAATTCGCAAACCAGTCGCGGATCCGTTCGATGATCCCGCGATTTTTTTGTGCCAGTTCGGCAATCGCGGCTTGGTCGCGCAACAGTTTTTCGCCGACGAAATCCGCGAGGATCTCTTGCTTTGCAGCGTATTCGGGTTTTACACCGTTTTGTCCAAGCGGTTTCTTTTTTCTCTTTCTGTAGTCAATAACCGTTTCAACAAGCAGCGGGAGCGTTACCCTTTTTTCCGAAAGCCACGTCTTAAACGTTTCGGAAGCAAATACCGTATTCATAAAATCGGCGTACGACCCGCTTTGTTCCAAATGGTGGGTCAATTCGTGTTTAAGTACAATCATCAACGTGTCGCCGTTTGGGTTGATGGTAATGACACCGTCTTTGTACGACCCGCCAACGTCCAGCGTATCGTCGAACACGACGCGTGTGCCGGTGGTCTGCTCAAACATTTGGATAAACGACGTGCGCTCGGTTTCGCTCATTTTTGCAAACGTTCTGTCAAAATCGGTTTGCTTCAACCGCAAAACGCTGTAATCGTAGGTATTATCCGTCGCATTTTGCATATACTGGGTATTGACAACGGGAACGTTTTGTGCTACCCTGTTGTCGGAGGCTTCCGATGAGGCATCGTAGGAAATACGGGGATTTTCTCCGCGTCCTACACCGCCCAAAGAAGCTTCTTTTTTTATTCTCCAGTGATATATTTGACTTTCTGCGGGGTTTGCCATATCGCGAATAGCAATTCTAACTCCGACAACTTCTTCGCCAATCTGAACAGGTGTATAAAAATAATTCCATCGATATATATTGGGGTCGCCATCATAATCCATCGTTGAATACAAATACCGCGCGTTTTGGAAAACCTCTCGCGTTGTGTAAAGCATATTCGCCTTTTCGCGGGTAATGCTTTCCATAATCTCTTGAACACCCGTGTTATAAAGTTTTGCATCTAAGATTTTCCCGTTTACTTCAAACTCGTATTCGTTTTTTTTAAGCTCACTCAAAAAACGTTTTAGATCATCTTTAAGTTTATTGATTGCCTCTTTTAAGCGCGGGATTCTTTCCTTTTTCTTTACATCGCGTAAATCCGGAAAGGCTTTTTCCACATTCTCACTAACCGATTCGGATACTACAACGATATTCCCGTCACGCACCATCTTTTCGTGCACTTCTCGCATTATCGCCGTTTTCCTGCGTTCATCTTTGTAATCCACATTGTTCCACACAGAACTCTCACGGTTTGTAAAATCTTCAATGCTGATGTGTTCTTTTTCGGTACCATCCCCCGTTGAATTTGCAGAGTATTTTTCCGTTGCACTATCCGCTTGTTTCACGTACTCGCTCGCGTCGTACACCATATCGCCGTCGACTTTAAGACCGGTAACGAGGAAGTTACCGGTTTCGGTTTTTTGGAACGTTACGAAGGTCGGGTGCTTTTGCCCGTTGAGGGATGCCAATGCAGTCACAAACCCTGCCGTCTTGCTCTCGTCGCCCCAGACGACTTCGCCTTTTCGGATAATATCGTTGATTGCCGCAAACGCCACCGCCTGGTCGGCGTTTTTTGTTTTTTGGATCGCGTCACGCGTGGAATCGATATCCAACGTGATGGTGCCGACACCCTTCTTCTCAACACCGCCCTTTTGGGATTCGAACTTTTCCGAAACCCACGCTTTTGCGGTTTCAAGATCAGTGTTTTTGCTTTTCGGGATCGAGTAATGTACGGAGGTCTTATAGTCGATCACGGCACTGCCGCCACCCATAATACCGCCCGACAACGCACCGCCGAGCGCGTCAAGACCCAACTCTTTGAGTTTGCCGAGAAGCACTTCCTGCGCGGCATCTTCGTAAGAGGCACCGTTCGCCATTAACGAGGCGATTTCCTGTTTGATCTTCGATTGGTTCCCCGCGATCACCTCGTCCGCCAAAACGTTCAAGACGTTGGAAACCGCTTCTTCCGAGCCTTCGGTCAGTATGTTCTTGCCAATGTGCAACCACGCGCTTTTGATCGGCTTATCGAGTAACGCGTCCAAACTGTATTTCTCGGTCAACGCTTCGATCGCCGCCGATGCAACGCCCATTCCCGTGATCTGCAAACCCGTCAATCCTTGTTCGCGGGCAGAGGTCATCGCGTTGGATGCCGCTTCGGAAGACATAATGAACTGCGTGACACCTTTGACGATCTGCGTGGTTTTCGTGGCGACGTTTGCCACACCTGCCGCACTCCCTGCCGCACCCGCAATGGCACCGACACCTTTACCAGCCAGCAATGCCACGCCCATATCGCCGATGGACATTATCGTCTGATAGACGAAACTGCCGATGTCGGAGTCTTCGGTACCGAGTGCGCTGTCCCACCACTCGCCACGCGTTTGACGGATACCGCTCGTGAGGTTGGTTATTTTGTCGTAGTCCGCCCAGTTCTTCTCATAGTCGCCCGTAAGCGAACCGATGAGTTTCGCGGGCGCCATCACGATACCGTCAATAAGGTTCGAACCGAGCGACACGATCGACGCCCCCACACCCCATTGTTCGGCAAACTCTTTCGCGTCCTCTTGTTGTTTCGCCGCTTCGCGTTGGTTCACGAACGGCGCGATGGTATCCCAGTATTCTTTTGCCTTGTCTTGACCGAACTTGTTGTGAAGATAAGTATACATTGACTTTTCGTTTCCGTCCTTATCCATAAAGACGGAGTCGCCTGTACCGTTTGCGATGGATTTGGCAACACTGCTTATCGGGTAGTTAATTGTTTTTGACAACTCGGCAAAGTCAGATGCAGTTCGATACTGTTCGTATTTTGAGTTAATATTGTTCTGAGTCTGAAAGTTTTTTTTTGCCGCTTCAAGATAATCTATAGCCGCGTCTGCTTCTTTTTTTTGCGCATAAGCGCTCTGTTTATCAAGGTAACTAACACCTTTTGAAAGCCGTTCCGAGTTTGCTTTTAATTCGTTGATTTTTGCGTCGAAATCGCTTTCGGTGTTATAGTTTGACAAATTGTAGACGTTTGTTTTGTTTGAAAACGCCTTCTTTTCTTTTATACTTTTTGTTAGTTCTTCAATTTCGGATTCGACACCAACAACATCTTTTTCCATGCTTTCCTCCAATCAAAGAAATTATTCATAGTTTTCAAAAACATTATCATCAAGACAAATCGCTGCCAAAAACGACCGCACCTCTTTCGCGATTGGCTTTGGTAGGGTTAACGAGTGGTTGCGGCATAATTATTGGTTTTGAACTTTTACTTTTGTTTCGTTCCGCACTTTGTTTGGTTGCGTCTTCGAAAGTTCGTTTTGGTACCGCGTTTTGTTCGTTTACTTTCTCTTGGAGTTCTTCTTCTATTCTTGTTAAAATTATCAAATATGTCGTTTTGTTAATTCCAAGTTCAAGCAACAAACTGTCGCGTTCTACCGGTGTGATTGTTTCGTCCGTTTCCATATCAACAATTTTTTCCACAGCATCTCGTGTTGCTAAATAATTGTCGTATTTTCTTGCACTTTTCGAATATTCCGCAAAAGCCCACCACGGTCGGCTCTCTTCTTCACTTATCAAGTCCTCAAGTTCTGCTTCTGAAGAAACGTTATAAACAGTTCCGCCTTCTTTAATATAATTTTTAAACTCAGCAAAACTGTCGTCAAGCATCTTGCGTTTTTCTTTTTTTTGCATCACGGTACTTGCTGTTTCGCCGTTTTTAACAGCTTTGTCATATTCGTCTTTCGTAATGGTGCCAGCCTCCAAAAGCGTATCAAGTTCTGTGGTGTTTTTTTCACTAACGGCTATCCGGTTCTTAACGGTCGCGAGGAATTGTTCGCCGGTTGCACCTTTCTCCCACATCTCTATGTAAAGACTGCCGAACACCTTTTGGTCTTCTTCGGAAAGAGTGTTATATGCCGCTTTAAGGGATTCTCTATTTGCCTTAGTCTCGTTTTCTCTCGTTGTGGCTTCCTTCGTTTCTTGCGCCAACAACACGGCGGAAAGCGGCGCGGTCTTATCGCTGATGTATTTCAGGTATACGTCGCGATCGATCACACCGTCTTGATACCATTGTTCGATCTGCGCAACACGGTTTTTCTCGTTTTCATTTTCGGTAACGAGTTTCTGATGCTCTTTCGTTTGGTCGGGTGTGTATCCGTTTTTCTTTGCGTGGTCGCGCACTTCGGCGGTGATCTCACCGTTGACAAACATCGTATCGATAATGCCGTTATTTTTCTTAACTTGCTCAGCCAACGCTTCCTCACCGTCCCAACCTTGTTCGATCGCCTGAGCGTAAATGTCGGAATCAAGTCCTAATGCTTTCAGCATTGTCTGCTGTTGCTCGTTCGCGTCAGCCGTAACGTCTTTACGATATTCCGCTTTGGATTGATCCGCCGCCTCGTTGATCGAAAGAATGGTCGATTGTAACTCTTGGTTCTGTCCGATCTTGTAGTCTGCCAACGATTTTGTAAGAGAATCGACCGTTTTTTGCAGTTGGTTTCTCGTAGCGTTCGTTCGGTTTCCTGCTGCGAGAACGGCGGCAGTCTGCTCGGTGGCACTGATCCCCGAGCGCGACAATCCCATATTGGCTCTCGTTTCCTGAATATCTTTGATATCCAACGCTTTTTGAAGGTCAATCGAATTGATAGCGGAAACGTAGTCATCTGTTGCGGCACGTTCCGCGTCGGCATATTCTCGCTCGGCGGTTTGAATATTACTGTCATGAACTGCCGTTGCGTTGTCAATCTTCTTTTTCGCGTTTTCGTCGATCTTCTCTTCGTTCTCTTTGATCAGTTTTTCCGAGTCATCTAAAAATCTGCCCAATTATCTCACCGTTCCCATCATTGCGTAATTCAAAACAAGGCTTCCGACCTCCATATATCCGTCGCATTCCATCTTGATACCAAATTCACGAACCCGTACGGCGTTCGGGGAAATGCGGCGCGGGTCGGTCTTTTCGAGAGGTTCGCCGTTGAACGTGGGGGAACACGCGTCTGTATACGTGCCGTTTTCGTTTAAATAGGTCAAATTCAGCGTTTTGCCGTCTTCGCCGCTAACTTGCAGGTAAAACGGATTGATGCGTTTATACCGTTCAGGGAAGCCGAAATCGAACAGTTTGGTGGCGAACATCGAATGGATATCGTATTCGTTGCCGTGAAAGTGATCTCGTTTTGCGGTTGGATCGTAGATAAACGAGGTATAGCGATCGGTTTCGCCTTCTTCGTACATGGCAAACAAAAAGTGTTTACCGTCATACGTCGTAGTCGAAACGAAATTCAGTACCAGGTTTTCGTCTTTGAAAAGATCCCAATAATACCATTGGATCGCTTTTTGTGCTTTTTCGTCGGAAGAGTACGACGAATAATAGGAAAACCCGTTTGACGAATAATCCATCACGAACACTTTTCGATTAAACTGGACCAGATAGTGGTCGTCCAGTTCATAGGCGATTGCGCTTTGTATATCTTCGTCGGAGATCTCTTGTAATTTCTCGTCGATCACGTCGGATAACCGTCGCACGTTCCGCTCACTGTACAGACCAGCCGTGAACAAACCGTACGCCTTTCGGTCGCGGTTGAACCACACCAACCGATTGTTGCAAAGGCAGATCGTATTCGGCAGGTCGCAACCGATATTCGGATGGAGTTGATATACAGGAAACAACGCACGTGCCGCTTCGACATCGATGATCTCTTGATTTTCAACCGCTTCCCCCGAAACGCTCCCCTGCATGTAGTAAGAGAAATACAGTTCCTTTTCCTTGAAGATCACCAACATATCGCTTTGCTTTCCAAACGCGGTGATCTTTTCGTTATCCGCACCGACGTAGGCATAGTTGTTTTCAGGAAAATACAGCGGGTTGTTCAGCGAACTCCACCGCATTACGTTGGGTTCTGCTTTGCTTCCGGCGACAAATAAGCGCGTACCGCCGGACAATCCGGACGAACCGCCGCCAAACCAAGTGGAGATCGATGCACCGGTTAAATGGGAATGGTCCAAGTATTCCTTTTCCGTGATAACGATTTCAACGTTATTTGCCGTTCCAGTTAACGGAAGAACCTCATCGGTTCCACCGCCTGCATTAACGAAAGAAAAATATCCATCGTATAGGTTCACACAAACATCGTATCCGCTACCTTCTTCAGTCGCTTTAAAAATAGGGTTGTTTGCAGCGGTGTTGTATTCTTCGTCTACTTGAGAAAATTCCCATTGTTTTCTATCTTTATCCGTATAGAAGATTTTTACGTCTGTGACGTCTTCGATCCACCGTTGGCTATTCTTTGGCAAACGGTAATACAAACCTTTACCATCGCTTGTATACCGGCATTTATATTGATTTGACAAGAGATTGTACGGTTCGAAAAGCGAACCGTTTTCCAAATTCGGATCCGACGTTTCGGTGGGCACACCGCCCTTAATGATCGTCGGAATATACGGTGGCAGTTCAGCAAGGCTTTTATCGGGATCCGAACTAATACCAAACACTTTACAAATATTATTACCGGCGGAATCGATTGAGGTTGTATAAAAAATGATTGAAATATCTTCGTGCTCTTCTCCGGCAACGTCTTTTACCGTCACGCAGTTTTCGATTGCTAAGATGTTTTGAAGATCATTGGGATCTCTGTCCCAAAGCACCTTTTTTGCAACGGCGTTAGTTAAACGCCCGTCTTCAACAGTCCAGAACCTAAACACATAACCGTGCTCACCTTCATAGAAACTATAAAAGATCCCGCAGATCTTATCCCTTGCTTTCATCGTTCTGATAAGTATTTGGGTCTGGCATTCCCCAGCCGTTCCAAACGCATTTTTAAGCGCGGGCCGCGTATGCAAACGACCTTCTCGGTACCACATATTTTCAACTTCGGATAGTTGGTTATCTTGAATCAGATGCGGTGGTACGGATAGATTCACACCACCGTTAAGTTGCGGAATCGAAATACGATACGGACGAACGTTTCCCATTCTCGGATATTGCATACTTTACCTCTTCCTTTCTTACATAAACGTACGCGGCATCGTGTCAAGCACGTGACCGCTTTGGCGGAACGCACCGGCGCGGCGTTGGTTATACAGGGACGCATACATCGTTTGGTTTTCGGCATCGCCGTCCGATTGCGCCAGCAACATCGCCACACCATACGGCATCACGTTCAGCAGGGCATAACGGTTAAGGTCGATCGGCTCATTCATATTGGTAAGCACCGCAAACTCCGCGCAGTTTTCGACGGGTTCCCACAGGTCCGCGTAGATCTGGTTAATGATCGGCAGGGCGCGTTTGTTGAGGTTCGCGTTGTTACCGGCATTGACGTTGCCGTTGTTATCGGTATAGTTGAGAAGGGTCATCGCCTGTTTTAAGATATCATTCCCCGTCATTCTGTTGTCTCCTCTTTTCCGCTTTTGCTTCGCGGATATATTTCCTCAGTGCGATCTGCATATCGCTCTTGCGCATATCGTGAGAATACGGAATACCAAAATAATCGAAGATATCCCGTAACTGCGGTTTGGTACCCGTTTGTACCCATTGCGTAAGATATCTGTTTTTATAGATCAATTGGTTCCGCATTTCAGCGTGGGTATCCACGACCGTTACCGTGAGATCGGGCGGCACCGTCGGTTCGGGTGTGACAACCTTCTCTTCGACGATCGTCCACCCCGACGCCAACAGATCTTCCATATCTTCGCGCGACCGAACGGTCTTATAGGCACTCCCGTATTCGTTCACCATCCGTACCATTACATCGCACTTCCTTCCGCGATCGCGTTTTTCATTAACGCCGTACGCGCTTGTTCGGGCATCTGATCGTATACCTGCCGCATATCTTCCGACAAACCGTTGAGCACGTCTTCTTCGGTGAGCGGTGCAGGTTCGGCAATCACGCCCGTGCCGCCTGTTTCCTGCGATACCTGTTGGTTTGCCTGCATCATCTCGCGCAGTAAGCCGTTCACGTTCGGGACGGTACCTTTCGGAAGTCTGGACAAATACTGGAACACGTTGAGGACACCGCGATCAAACAGGTTGTCAAGCGTACGAATAGATTGTGATTTGCTCCAAAGGGTAGACGCGCCGACGTCGATCCGCGCGTTGATCACGAGCTCCTTATACCGCGCGCCGTCGAACGGCATATACCATACCGACCCGTCGGCATCGGTATTTTTGATCTGGCGTTTTCCGTATGCCATCACAAAGAACTCCGCCCATACACGCGCCACATCCTCAATGAACGAGAAGAAACGGTTCTGTACCGTCTGCATCGGCATTGTAGCGGCTTCGCGCACCGCGATGATCGCCGACGTGTTTTCGGGATTGACGTCACCGAGCGCACTTTCGTTGGCGCCGCTTTGGATGAGTGTCTGCGAGATCATCGACATAATCATATTGTCGTAGTTCGGCGAGAAGGTCGGCGGTGTAATGGTCCGCATCGCGTTGTCAAGCAATCCACCGGCGGAATTCACGTAAACGATCTGTCCCGGTTCGTTGGTGATGGGTTGTTGGATCATATCGTGGTTCACCAGAATGGTCGGCATACCGACGATCATGACCGCCCAGACCGCAGCGGTCATCATACGATTGATGGCGATCTGGTTGGGGATCAGGTGGGTGACCTCGCTTTCCCCGTAAATGTTGTTTTTTCGACGTTCCCACGGAAACACCGCGAGCGGATATAACCGCACACCGATATCCCACGGTTTTCGCACCACGACACCGTTACTGACCATCGTTGCCATCACGCGGTATTCGCCGTTATCGTCGTATTCCTTATACAGTTTCGTGAGCAACAATGTGCGTTTAGTACCTTGCTGTTCCACCTCGCCGTACTGTCCCGCCTGGTTCGCATAATCGCTGTCGGGTTTGATCTTGTCGACCTCGTCGTGCGGACGTTTGTTCGCCTTCATAATCCGCTTGATCTCATCGACACCTTTACGTTGCGCCACGATGATATACGGTTGCTTTTGCACGTTGCGGTTGGACGGGTCGCCGAAATAGACGTTCTCGATATCCAACACTTCGCACGAGATATCGCCCTTGATGGCGGCGGTACGGCTTTCGTTGGCATACAGACCCGTACGGATGGTGTCGTCCCAGTAGGTATACAAAACACCCGTTCCGCTTACGTAGGCGTCGCGCAATACCTGTTCTTTGAGATCTTCGAGTTTGACGCGTTCCGCCGTCACGTCGAAGTATGTAGAAAGTGCGGACATCACAAGATTGATCTCTTCGTCGGTCGGGATCTCCTCGTTAAATTCCGCCACACCGTCCATACCGATGGCGGCGTTCTCGCGCAATTGCTCGATGCGTTTTTGGAGTTCCTGCGTGTTGGGGATCCCTTCGGCGGAGAAATTGACCGCCACGGGATTGGAACCAACGACCGCCATTTTGTAATCGGCGATCCGCTTAATGACGTTATGACGAACGAGCGGGCGATCGGATCCGCATTTCGCGCCGTACCATTGATCACCGACCATAAATCGCTCGTTCACTTTGTTTTGTTCATATAAACCACGAGTGCCCAACCCGCTCTTGTAGTTGGCGCCATCCTCGTATTCTTTTTGAATTACCGCAGGATCAAACCATTTTTTGTCATCCATTACCTGTTTTTCTCCTTTAAACTGTTGTGCCGACAGTGGGAATTGGACCTCACATCCGTACTCTATAAATAGCCGCTCTCCCGTTTGAGCTATGTCGGCGTGTTGGGGCGGAAATTCCGCCCCGTTGGGAGTGATGATCAGTATACGTACGCGTAGATAGCGTCGGCTTTGCTGTTCTTGACGAGCAGATCGTAGTAGGTACGATAGTCGAACTTGTACGCGTCCGCCGCCTGGTTCTGATCGGGCGAGAAGGTGCGGATCTTCTCGGTCTTTTTGACCAGCGAAGCACCTTTCTTCGGCATCACCAACAGACCAATGTTTTTGGCGGCAGCGGCGGGCACAAAGCCACCATCAGTCTGACCTTCGTCCACGCCGTTGTAGAATTCGAATGCGGTCTTCATACGGTTATCGGACACCGGGATGATCGGCACACCGTTAAGGGTCTTCACCTTCGTGGTGATCTCGCCTTTCTTGAAGTCGTTGACCACCAACATACGGGTGAGCTCGGCGGAGTTTTGGATCGCCGCCCATACGGTCGGGTTGACGAAACAGACCAGTTCCTCATCGAAACCGACGGTGTTTTGAACCTCGTTAAACGCGGTATTCAACATTTTGAGGATCTCGGTGTCGTGGGTACCGGTGACGGTATGCGATTTGGTAACCGCCAAACCCGCCAGTTTGGACAAGCAATACGCGTCCACTTCGGGGACGACGCGGGTGCGGACAAACTCGCCCATCACCTGACCGGCAAGATTGGAAATCCCCGTTTCGTCTTCGTCCTCGCGGTCGATCTGGAACGAACGAGCGCGGTCTTGCGAAAGAGTATACGGTTTATTGGAAACCGTGATGGAACCTTTGATGAAACCGGTATCACGGTCATAGTCGCCGAGACCGGACAGATCCATTTCGGGAATCAACACGGTTTTCGCGCCAACGAATTTCGCGCGCAGGGCATTGTCGGCTAAAAAGCCGGTTACGGGACCTTGGACAAACAGTTTGTCGAGTTCTTGGGTAAGGACTGTTGCAAATTCAAAATTGTTAATAGGCATTCTTCATCTTCCCTTCTTATTGACCCCAGATGCCGCGCCTCATGGCAGCGATAACGGGGTCGGTTCCTTCATCTGTGTTTTTGGAGGCAAGCGCCCCCATACTGGCTTTGGATGCCGCCGCTTGTTCTGCTTTTGCGGCATCGGCTTTTTTTCGTTCTCGATGTTGGAAACGAAGATACGCATCCAAAAGGTGGACGCCTTTTTCCTCCGCTTCGCGGCGAACTGCCGCGGGGAGTTTGCTGTATTCCGTGATTTCGGGACATTCCGCACGCGCTTCGACGAGTTCATCGGCAAGGCGTTTCGTGACGGCTTCGTCCGTTTCCGCGTCCTTTTGTTGTTCGGAGGCGATAAGGCTTTCAAACGCTGCCTTGTTCTTCCCTTTCTCAACTTCGAGTAATGTTTTGGCAAGTTCTTCGTCACCGTTACAACGGTCGACAAGTGCTTCGTATTGCCTGTCTTCGTGTTGTTTTCGGATAGATTCGGCGAACTCGACCAACGATTTACCTTCCGAGGCTGCCACGTATTTCAGTGAATCCAGCACGGGCAAAAGTCGATCATAGTTCATCCCTTTTTGTGCATATGCGGCCGCGTCTTGTCGGGATAAATGTTTGACTTGCCCGTTGAATTTCACCGAGAAAAGCGCTTCCTCTTCGGCGGGTGCAGTTTCCGCATTGGTCGTTTCGACAGTCGTTTCGTCACTGGTTTGTTCCGTCGCTTCTGCCGTCACTTCCTCTGCTTCCGCTGCGGGGGTGGTTTCTTCCGTCGTTTCCTGTGGTTGGGTCTCGACGGTTTCAACCGTAGTGTTGACTTCTTCCATTTCTTAAATATCTCCTTTCGCTATGGTTGGCGAAATTTTGATCGCTCTTAAAGGTCTTCCTGTGCGTCGCCGTTATACGACAGGAAATTTTGATAGGCTTGTACGGCTTTCTGCATTTTTCGTTTTTCTTCTTCGGTGGGTTCTCGCGCCTTCTGCTCGATCGCCTTATGTCGATTGACCAAAACCGACACGATCTTAGGCAAATACGCCAGAACGTAACCGACGATCACGCCGATCAGCATTACCATCCGTTCCATCCTCCTTTAAAATCTTCCGAGGATAAACTCCCTCGGTATAACACGGCGCCGTCCGCTTGCCGTTGCCATCTTCGCGCAACGCTCGGCTCGACCGGACGGAAACCGGTGATATCTTCCATCGCGTACCGCAACGCGTCCATCAAGTGGTTGTTCTTGTCGACCGGCTTATTCTTGCCGGTCCCGTCGTCCTTCTTGTCCCAAATGTATGAGGACAACTCCGCGACCGTATTCGAACATTTCGGGTGAACGATGATGCGGTATTCTTGGATCCGCGAGATACCGTGCAAAAGAGATCCTTGTCCCTTTGCCGCAGGTGTCACGCGCGGAATACCGTTGCGCCGCAACTCCTCGTTGGATTTCGGTTCGGCACTGTCCGCGCGGATCCGCTCTTTGGAATACCCCTTGTTAAGGATCATCGCGGCGATCTCGTTGTTGAGCATACCGCGCTCGTAATGTTCGTCGTAAATATACAACAGGCGGTCATCAGGATTAACGGCGGCGGCAATAAACGCGGCAGGGTCGTTCGTATAGCCGTAGTCCAACCCGAAAACGTGTCGATATTTCCATTGATCAGGTAGATTATGTACGTCAAACGCCTGCACTTCCCACTTGTCGTAGACAAGACCGTCGGCAATTCCCCACTCGCCCAGACCCGCGACCGCATATAAACGGGGGTTGTCCCGTTTCATCCGCTCGTATAGTGCGCGGTCCGCATCGTCCAAGAACTCGTTGCAACGATAATCGGTCGTGTAGGCGTCGATCTCGGGTGCCTGCTTATCAAAAAACCGCTTTTTCAACCAGTGTTTTTCGCTCCACGGGTTGAACGTAAGCGTGATCTGCTTGAAGAGATGTTCGGGCATCTCACCACGGATGGACGTATCGAGTTTGTCGAACGCTTCTTCCGATGCGATCTCGAACGCTTCTTCGATCCACACCCAACAAAGGTATCCTTTTTCCACCGTGATAGACGCCAATTTGTGAACGTCGTCGAAACCACGAAACAGGATCTTTTGTCCCGTCGGCAGATAGGTCATCTCCATCGGGCTCTTGATACATTTCCAGTATTGATTGACGTTCAGTTTGTCGATCGCCCAACGCAGATCCGCAAACGTGGATCCACGATGCGTATCCATCACCTGTCGTATCACTAACAGGTTCGACTGGGGATAACGCATAAGCCGATAAATGAAGTTGAGCGCGGTGGTTTTTGATTTCTTAGAACCTTTTCCACCCTTGACCGCGCGGTATCGAGCGCGTGATCGCCAAAAAGAACCGTACCCGGCGCCGACCACCTTCGCCCAATCAATTCTTACTCGTTCTTCCACTAAACCACTCCGTATCTTTAAACAACGCCAGTAACGTGGCGTTAGTGCGCGACCCGTTCTGCATCACATAAGGATTAACGATAAACGCGCGTTTGTTCTCAACCGTGCATTTTGCAAAAACACCGCGCCGACACAGTTCCGAAATCGTCCGTTCGGCGGTACGTTCCGACATTGATCGCGCACACAGTTTCACAATATCCATGCTTTTAAGGAAGTTGCCGTTTCGAAAACGCAGGATCCCACTGTTGATGCCAACGTACGGCATCACCGCGCTTAAAAGCCACACCGCATTCGGCGAAAGACGCTCGCACAGCCGCGCCGACAGATCGGGAAACTGCTTAACAAAACGACGACCGCCGTTGACCGTAACCGTATCCGCCTCAAACTTCTTCTTTGCCTCGATCTGTTCCTTACGGATAACCGTGACTTTATCACCTTTGCGTATTTCAACATCCATCACCGCGCCGGTCTCTTCTTCAACAAGACGCATCGCCGACGAGTCATTTGTAAAATCCATAAGCCCCTCCGAAAAAGTCCGCCACTGGTGACGGTAAATAGGGCAAAAGTCCGCCACTGGTGACGGTACGCCAAAATGCCAATGCGCCTTAGAACCGCAAGGGCTGAGAGGCACTTTTTTTGACTTTGTTCCTTCTTATTCTTTCTCTCTGCTCTTTTTCGACCGCCAATTTTGCGTCGCGGGCGAGGAAATAGCCGCCTTTTTTGTCGAAAAAAATATTGAGAGGGGTATCTATTATACCCTCCCCCCGTCCCTCGCGGGGGTTGGGGCGTTCCTTCCCGATTTCACCGCGACAGGGGTTTACTCCTTACCTTTCAATTCGCAGAAAAACCACCAGACCGTCAAAAGGTGGTTTTAAACGCTCGAAACTGCGCGGAGTGTTGGATGATTATGCAACAGCGACTGCGAATGTTTATACACAAACACCACCGTTTATACATCATTCCGCGCATAACTATACATTTTGTAGCAACCTGCACAACCGAGCGTATCACCACTTGTGCGCTTTGCCGAAAATGAACTATACAAAATAATAGTTGCGTATAGTTGGGCGGTTAATCGGGGACGTTTTCCTCTCCCTCGAAGATAACACCCTTGAAATCAATCTCCTGACGCGTGGTTTCGACCATCCCGTGATTGACCTTACCCAGAAAGATATAACCTGTGGTGTTTCCTTTGTCCGCTAAACAGTCCTCCAAGTCCGCCCTGCTCTCCTGCTTCGCATTTTTAATGGCACTCAGTAGTGTTTGTGCGCGCTCATCCCCCTGTTTTGCCTTTTCATCAAGGTCGCAAATCATCGCCTCAAATTCGTTCGACGTTTGCCCGAGATATAACGCAATACGCGCGAGGTTAAGCGGTTTCCCCCGTTCCGCCGCGTGGTGGCGCGCTTTGTCAACTGCCGCGACGATCTGATCTACGTCGAAAATTCGCTCGTTTCGCATAATTACCTCCGTTTGTGAATTTTTTTCACTTTAATTCCCATACAATCACAAATCCGCGATTTTGTAAAGTGTTATGCAAGTGTTAAGTTTCAAAAACATTCGAAAACGTGCGTACGCGCGTAATAAAAAGAAAAACCGCCCCTTTCGGGACGGCTTGAAAAAATTTTTGAGAAATTTTGAAAAAAGGGGTTGACAAACTCGTACGAGTATGCTACTATGGTCTTGTCGCAAGGGAAACCGAACGACACAGCACCGACAGGCGAAGCGGTTAGCATACCTCTGGAACGACGGAAGAAAGGGGTGTTGCATATGGGATACGAATTGCTAATACTTATTACAGTTTTGCTTCTCGTACTTGCCATAAAAAAATAACCGCTCCCGAGCAAAGGCAAGCGGTTATCTTGTGCAATGACGGGTTGACTTAACCGTCAGCCTGTCGGTGTTCCGTCGTTATAATACCACAGAAAGGAGTGTTTGTCAATAGCAATTAAAGACGAAGAAAAAAGAAGAGCGTATCAGCGTGAATACTATCAAGCGCACAAGGACACAAAAAAACGCTCGAAAACGTCGAGCGAGGCAAAGCGACGATATAATGAAAAAACATACTCTCGCATCGTTGCCGACGTTCCGAAAGACCTTGCCGAACAGTTCCGCGCGGTAACCGCTCAAAAAGGCGACAGTCAAGCCGCCATCATCAAGAAAGCAATCGAGCAATACCTTGATGAGAACAAATGAAAATCCCGCCCTGCTGTCATTCTTGGCGGAGCGTCAGCAGAACGGGACCCACAACACAATACACGCGGTATCGGCTGCCCTTGTATTGTACACCAAAGCCGGCACAAATGCAAGGAGAAAATGACAATGAAACATATCTACGTTGTAATCAACCACACCGAAAACGACAAAAATTTCGCAACGGCGGACACGATCCGAGTCGGCACAAACCTTATGGCACTTTATGAATGTCGCAACGTCAACATCGTTCATCTGTGCGAAACCCGTATGCAGGCAGAGAGGATCGCCTTAGAATGGAACAAGTCCTACAAAGCAAACGGTACATATATGTTCTAAAGCAAAACCCGCTCTTCCCTCAAGGTTGAGCGGGTAGTTTTTTACACCATCGAACCGCCCCTTTCGGGACGGCTTGAAAAAAATTAAAAATATAGCAAATTTGCTATTGACATTTTGAAACTTGTCGGTTATACTATGTGCAAAGGGAGCGATGAATATGCCTGAACTCAGTAGATTTTTTAATATCGTTATCAAGATGATATACAGTGATGACGGTCAACACAACAAACCGCACTTCCACGTCTATTACGCGGAATACGAAGCGTCTATCGGTATCGATGGCGAGTTGTTGGCAGGGAGTTTACCTGTAAAACAACTCAAACTCGTACAAGCGTGGGCTACCATTCACGAAGACGAACTGTATCAAGCGTGGAACAATGCAGTTCGAAACATCCCGTTCAAAAAAATTGCGCCGTTGCAATAAGGAGAGTGAGTGTATGTATATAAAAGATGGCATCGCTTATGCTGGGACAACAAAACCGCCTATTAAAATCAGTGGCGTACGCCCTTTGCCCGAACACCTTTTATGGGTGCGTTTCAACAACGGAGAAACGGCAACATTTGATTTTAAGCCGCTTCTTTCCTCCCCTGCCTTTTCCCCGCTCGTAGACACAGAAGTTTTTAACTCTATATACATTGATTACGGTACGCCCGTGTGGAACGACGGCGAAATCGATATCTCGCCAGAATACTTGTACGAACACGGTGTTTTGTCTGGAGGTGCTGTAAATGCCTGAATTGTGCGCAGCACTTATTGATACTTTAATAGCGCAACGGCATAGTAAGGGAATGACGCAAAAAGATCTTGCAAGAGCGGCGAACTTGACGCAATCGGTAATCGCCCGTTTAGAGAGTAAAAAAACAATTCCTCAACTGGACACACTAATAAAGGTTACAACCGCTCTGGGCTGTGATCTCGCCATTGTTTCAAAAGCTTAAGCAAAGCAAACCCGCTCGGATCACTCCGGGCGGGATCTTTTTTTGCCGATCGAAAAAATTTTTCAAAAAACTCTTGACAAGTAGTGCGCTACTGTGATAATGTTGTAGTGCGATACAAAAGGAGGTGCTATTATCGCAGACAAAAGCAGAGCCGATTACTTCAAGCAACGCAGAGAAAGCCGCAAGGGTTTTAGCGTACTTCTTTCAAAAGAAAAAGCAATCGCAATTGAAAAATGGCTACAAGAACACGGAAAAACCAAACGCGCGTGGCTCGAAGAAAAGATTGATGAAGAAATCGGTAAATAAAAAAGGTAACCAGTCCTCTATCCGACCAAAGAGAAAGAACTGATTACCCGACCCCAAAACCGCGTGAGTTTTGGTAAATCTATTCTACCACAACTCCGTCGGTTTTGCAACTAAAATCGAAAAGGAGTTTTTATTATGAAAAAAATTAGTTGAAGAAAGTTTGAAAAAAGCCTTGACTTTTCGGAACTCATAAATTATACTGGCTTTGTGGAACTCAAAAAGTGAGGTGATAACGTGAGCCCACGCACCGGCAGACCAAAAAGCGACAACCCGAAAAGTGTTGACATCAAAGTGAGAGTTGATGAAACAACAAATAAAGCGTTAACTGCCTTTTGCGACCGTACAGGCGAAAAAAAAGCGACGGTAATACGCCAAGCGATTGTTGAATTTTTGGAAAGTCACAAATAAGGCAAGACGGCACCGCTTTCCCCTGAGAAAGTTAAGCGGCACCGTCCCCAACACCGACTGAAACAGTCAGCGCAAATATTATACACTGTGCTCCTGTTTTAGTCAAGATTAAAGACTGAAAAGGAGTTTTTATTATGGAAAAATGGTTAGACGAATTGGAACAAGTGGATTGTGAGTTGCTGGCTGTCGCCGACGCTTTTGCGGCTATCGACGATGCCCATCGTGAAAGCGGTATGCTCCTGCGCAGAAACGCACTGGTATCCACTTCTTCTGCCCTGCTCGATCTAAGCCAAAAGGTTCATCAGATTGTTACTGATGTTTGGGCGGAGAAGAAAGCGAACAAAGTAGTCAAGTTGGACGGCGGTGATGCGGCGTGAACGAGCTTCAAATTTTCCACTATCGCAACAACGCGATCCGCACCGTCGAACAGAACGGTGTCGTGTGGTGGGTGCTCAAAGACGTGTGTGACGTTCTTGATCTTACCACTCCGGCACGAGTGGCAGAGCGTTTGTGTGAGGATGAGGTGAGTCAGACTCATATCATCGACGCGCTCGGTAGAAACCAACCCACAACCATTGTATCCGAAAGCGGTCTGTACAACGTGATCCTGCGCTCGGACAAACCCGAAGCGATACCGTTCCGCCGATGGGTCACGCACGAAGTCTTACCGAGCATCCGAAAGTACGGTGCCTACGCGACAACGCCCACCATCGAGCGAATGATCGCCGACCCCGACTTTGCAATCCGCCTGCTCGGTGAACTCAAAGAGGAGCAGACCAAACGCCAAGCGTTGGAAGAGCAGATCAAAGAGGAAGAGCCGTTAAAGGTGTTCGCCCATTCGGTTCAAGCGTCGCAGGACGCGATCCTGATCGGCGACCTCGCGAAGTTGCTACGGCAAAACGGCGTACAGATCGGGCAAAAGCGATTATTTGAGTGGTTGCGGCAGAACGACTATCTGATCAAGTACGGTGCCAGTCGCAATAGTCCCACACAAAGATCGATGGAAATGGGCCTATTCAAGATCAAAGAAACAACCGTTAATCTGCCGGATGGCTCCATAAGGATAAGCCGAACCACAAAGGTAACCGGCAAAGGGCAGATCTATTTCGTCAACAAATTGATCGCCTAACCTTCGGGGGTGCAGTGTAAAAACTGCACCCCTTCTTTTTTTACATTGTTTCCCCTACCTGCGCCAACAACTCGTCCAGGCGTCGACGCTCGGTTTCATACAACGTCTTGAAATCCACGTCGGGGTTTTGTCGCGCCACTTTGGTGATCGCGTCGCGGTGGATCCGCTTGCAGTGACTTTCCGTGTACCCCATCGTCCTGAACAAATTTTGCCACGGCATCGATCGGACGTATCGCAACCGCAGAAGGCGACGTTCTTTCGCTTTCAACGTGGTACCCTCGATCAATTCGCCGTTTCGGACCCGACAATCGCCAACAAACTCGTACAACTGGATTTTAGCACAGCGGAACCGCTTCGCTTTTTCTTCTTGCCAGTTCTCGAACAGATCTGTCGTCGTGTCAAACAGTTCCCGTGACTTCTTGTGCGCCGTCGGTTGAAGGCGCATCAGTTCCCTC
Source organism: uncultured Eubacteriales bacterium (assembly GCA_964433065.1). Lineage (GTDB taxonomy): Bacteria > Bacillota > Clostridia > Oscillospirales > Acutalibacteraceae > RGIG3009. The sequence continues at coordinate 54,849 of CAYSPZ010000003.1, forward strand.
AGATAATATACCCGCTCGTCTTTGTTCTTTATCACCGCCGACCGCCGCCCCTTTCTTTTGCGTTCTTTGCGCCTTTTTAGCGGCTTTTCTTTCCGCCTTTAAATTCTTCAACCACAAATCAAAAACGCCGTTTTCCTTTGCTTCCATTGCATCCGCGCGTATTTCCGCCGCCTCTTCGGGCGTATCTCGAACGCAAATCCTTTTGTTTAAGCCTTTATACGTTATGTTCGCCGAATACCGCTTACCCTCACGCACCACGCCGCGCGGTAATCCGTTCGCTTTATCGGGCGGTAACCTACGTTGAACGCGGCGAAGCATCTTGATGCACCGCTCGATCCGCTCCTGCGCTTCCTTGCGGGGGTTTGGTCTGTAAAATCCTTTCGGGCAGACCAGGCAACACTGACCGCCTTGTTGGAACTCACAATGCTCAAGTACGCACTTTTCCATTTTTACTCAACCCCTAACTTACCTCGCCACACAAACATACTGCTTTTTTCGCACCGATCCATATCGTCTTTGTTACACCTGTATAACATTGCGCAGACGTCACATGGCTGTGATGTCGCCGCCAACGACCCGAGATCTGCAACCGCCGCGTCACGTTCCTGTTTCACCGCTCGCAATTCGCGTTCCAACTCGAGGATCCGCTTCTGATCCGACGTGAATTCGCCGATCAACTTGAAATTGTCCCCGTTTTTCATCTTCCACCGTTCCTTCTTCATCGTCATCTATGTTCACCTTCACGATCCGATAACCGTGCACAGCGTGTCCTCTCGATCGACCGCATTTCAAGCAAGAATACGGGACACCCATTGTTTCCGAAAGTGCCTTCAGCGTGTTTTCCATAAATTTGCACCGTTCCAATCTAACGCTTGTCCGCATTTGCAATGGTGATCGTTTGGAAACAAACTTCTGTGGCAAGTCGGGCAATGTTCTTTTTCATATATCCCGTTTTCGTTGTCTGTGTAAGGCTTTTTTTGCATCTGCTTTTCAACCGCCTTAATCGCCACTTCCAACGCTTCGGCATTTTTCAACCTCTCCGCAAACTCTTTGATTGCTTCGTCTCTGATGTTTTTATATCCCGTCACATAACATCCCTGTTCAAGTTCCGTCAGCCTCTCAATCTCTGCCTTTTGGCGGTTGATTAGGTCGACCGCTTCGCGCTTCAACGTTCTTGAGCACTCGCAATCTTCGTCGTTGACGTCGTACAGAGCACAACTTTTACACGAGTTATTGTCGCCGGCGCAATGTAACAACGCTTCAACTATCTCTTTTTCCGTCATTTCTTCCACTCCTCCAAATCCACATCCTTAAACCGCTTGTTCAACCGCTTCGCCCATTCGTTTTTGCAAAACGGCTTCGTGAGATAGTAACCGATGTTATGTAGCCACCATTCGATATAAAGTGACCGCAGAGAACGATTGAGCAGTTTCGCAACACCATCCGCACAGTGTGACGGATATTTCTTCCACATCGCAAACACGATTTTCATTCGCATATTTCTCGGCAACCACACATTGTAACTGTTTTCGATATGTAGGTATTTGAAATCGTTAGGCATTGTCCGTCGCCTCCTCTTTGCTCTGATCAGGGAACATCGTTTCGTAATCACAGATGAGCTTGTCCAATCCCATCGCGTATCCCCACTCACGACACGCACCAAAACTCTTTTTCCAACCTGGCAACATCACAACCGCGTCGCACACGTCGATCATCGAGAAACAGATGCCCATATACGTATCGCAGTCGCCGAGACCTTCGGGCAATAACGCGGGGTTAACAACGATGTGACCTTCGTCGGTAAGCGCCCTTTCCGCAACATTAAAAATCAATTCGTAATTCTCAACACCGGTAATCGGACCGGCAAGATAGATCTTCATTCTTCACCCCTCCAAAACTCTACAACCATTTTTGTTCGTTTGCCGTCTTTTTCCTTCCCAAGCCGCACCGTATACCCATTCTTAAACAAAATCGCCGCGACCGCTTCCCGATCGGCGGGACTGCTCACGTAGATCTTCTGAACGTCCATCACTGATCGCCCTCCAAAAACTTCAAAATAAAGGCGCCGGTATGTTCCTTATCGCAAAAACACCACTCGACACCGTACCGCTCCGCAACCGTTCGCATCGCTTTTTCCAAAACCTCACTACTCGCCGGCGGCTTCGGCGAGATCTTACGATTGAGCGCGTGACCGTTCTTATGCAACGCATATAACTGAAACCACCGCGCACGCCGCGGGTTTTTCCACTCGCGGACGTCATCCAACGTTTGGATCCCTTTTTCCTCAACCAAAACGATCAGTCGGATCCCGCTTTCCTGCGCACGAACGCACTCATCCACAAACCGCCGATGTTGTTTGCCAATCAGATTACCGTAGACCTCTTGTAAGCCGAGCGTTTTGGTATCAATGCACACGTCCTGCTTATCCAGCCGTGTCCAATCCCCGCAATACAGTTTCGACCGCACGACCTTGATCCCCCGCTTCTCGAAAAAGCGCAAGATATGTTCCTTCTTCCCCGCTTGTTCCCGCGTATCCTGAACAATGACCATTCTTATGACCCCTTCTTTCGATATGTCGGCACGTATGCCTCAACCATTTTTTCGTATTCGCTCTTGTTGACTTCTTCCGTCCCCTTGTTGTCGTACTGCCCTTCGCAGATCTTCAAAACGTTTCCCGCTTTCAAGCACCAATCGAAACCGCAATTTTTCCACACCTTATTACGGCCAGTAAGGAAATCCGACGCTTCAATACGTTTGAAAAACGCTTCAAACTTATCCGCGCCGCCGAGTCTGCCTTCGGCCTTCCGAATAGCCGTTCGCCGTGTATCCGTCAACGCGATCACCTTCGGCAGCGACGGACAAAGGCGATTAAAAAGGTCAATCACTTCTTTTGGCGAGATTTCCCCCGACGCGTCCGCGGAGGTATATATATCATTACTTTTCTTTCCTTTACTTTCCTTTACTTTACTTTGTTTGGAAATGTCGTCATTTTTGGAAGAAATGTTTACATTTTCGCTCAAAATGTGTACATTCTTGAAATTTTGAGTATTGCAAAGCAAGAGGTATTCACTTTTGATAGTGACTTCTTTACGACGGGCGCACGCCTCCAAGTACCTCTTTTGGATACCGGCGCTTGTCAGTATCCTGTACTTTTCATAAAGCCCTTTGTCAAAAATACCTCTCTTGATAGCGGCTCTCACTATTTCGGATACCGCGTTCTCACTCTTCTCGGAACCGTAAGCACAACTCCGAGCGAACAAGAGCGAAATCTCTTCTGTCCATTCACAGTAATAACCTCGTTGCCCGTAAATCTTTTGGAGCAACTTAACGATTACCGCAAACCCTTTTAGGCCAAACTCAGCCTCTATCAACTCAAATTTTTCATCAAGGTGTACGTCGAGCGAAAAGTAGTCTAAACCACTTTTCACATTAACTCTGCCTTTCCTTGATTTTTTGCTCCCTCGTCTTATATCCGCACCAGTCGACCGAGCACTCCGACCGATGATGGCGGCACTTTACGCAATGTGCCATATGTACCAGTTCTCGGTATGCGGGGCAGGTGACAAAATGGTTTCGCTCCACCTTCTCACCCGTCCGCATACAAATGGGGCAGTTAGAATGGAAGGTCGTCATCGGTGATCTCCTCCAAATCGTCAAGCGCGATTGGCTTGTCCTTCGGTTCGATCACCGTTGGAATAAACTCGGGCACCGCGCTCGGCGGTTGCATGATCGATACAAACTCACAAACCAACTCCACGACCGTGCGCGTATCACCGTCACGCGTATCGTACGTGCGCTCTTGCAACTCACCCGCGCAAAGAACCGAATCGCCTTTGGATATGTACTTGGCGATCTCGCCAACACGTTGCCACGCAACACAATTGATCCATTGCGCCGTACGGGTACCATCTTCGTTCGCAATTTCCCCGCGCTTTACCGAGAAATTAACCACAAGTTTTCCGCTCTGCGTTTGCCGTATCTCCGCATCCCTCGGCACAAACCCGCTTAAAACGGCAAATCTACCGCTTTTAATCAGCATCTGTTGTCACCTCGTCAATCGGAGTAAACGCAAACTCGTGTCCCGCTCGCTCGGCATATTTCTTCTTGATCTGACCGTACACGACTTTGACCTGTGCAGCGGAGATCTTGTTCACGTCATCTACGCCGGCATATTGCCGCGCGTCGTTTTTGGTATACGCGATTACCGATTTCTTGATCATCTCGGCATCACCTTTGCACAACTCGATCAACATTTGTCGGATACACTCGCGCTGATACAACGCAGTTTCTTTTTCCGCTTGCGTACCCTTTTGTGCTTTTTCACCGCTTGCCGTTTTCTTGTCGCCGTCTGGATCGTCTTTCGGCGTCGGCACATGAAACGCTTTCATCAGATAGTATTTCTCGGCGTATGTATTTGCTTTGCCGACCCCTTTTTCGCCGGCGAGATCTATTCCCTGCGCATACCATTGTTGGGAAAGCTTGTCCCCGCTCTCGGTATCGACCCACGTCATCGTCATATGCAGTTCGGTCAGATACCGCGCCGTTCCGGACGACGTCGTTCCCACAATCACGTTGGCGGCGTTCACTTCGGGCAATAAGAGTAGTTTTAGTTCGTTTAAGAGCGGTCGCACCGTTTCCAATACTTGATCGGAACTCACCGCCTTGTACGATTGCTTTCCTTCGCCGACTTGATTGTCTTTCACAAACTTGTCGATGCTTTGTTGAATAACCAACAGTTTCTCGTATAGGTTCACGCGATCAACCCCCTCGGATGCTTTTTGTGTTTGAGATCCCACAGTTTGAGTGCGACCTCAATTTCCTCATCGTCATACTTCACCGGATACACGCGATACGTCCCGTCTTTCAAAAACTGGATCGCCAACAGTTGATCCGGATACACGTTCTGTTCTTCGTACGCTTTGCAATACGCGTTTAACTGCGCCTTGACTTTCGTTTTCGCGATCTGCGATACGAATTTGTAATCGAGCAGCGTCAAAGTCCCGTCGAAGTAACAGAGCAGATCGGGCGTACCGGCATACCCGTGAAGCTCGCTGTATATCGGCACCTCGATCGCCAACGGTAAGATGGTGTGTTCCGAAAGAAATAGACGGATCGCCTCGACGTACGGCTCGTATGCCGTCGGGTATTCGGGTTCCCGCCCTTTCAAAAGCATTTCCAACACCTTGTGGCAGACCGTACCGCGATCGGCGGCGGCTTCGATCGTGTTTTCCAGATCGTCGCCTTCTTCGATTTCCTTGCCGTACACCGCAATGATTTCCGATACACACGGTACGACCTCACCGTTTACGATGTATTCGTGTTTTTCTGCGTCAAAGAGGATCTCGCCTTCGGTCTCTGCCGCTTCGATCTGCTCTCGGCAATCGTCGCAATACTGTGTTTCGTACCCGTAAAGTGCCATACCGCACGCCTCACAATACCCGTTAAACGTCGGATCCTGCTTTGGATCATACTCGGGACAGTTCGGAGGGCAGAATAATTGTCCACATACACTGCACATTTTTCTTGACAACCCCTTTCGTTGGGTATACAATAAAGATAGTTCTTTTTTCCTAAATCGCTTTCGACGTCTTCCCCACGTCGGAGGCGGTTTTCTTTTTATCAATCAAACCTAAAAATATGTAACAGCTTGTCCACCGCTCTCGGGGGAAGGATCCGCTCCAACACAATCGGCAACCCTACCATCCACGTAATGAAAAGAACACACGTAAGCATCCTACGCACTCCTTCCAATGGATTTATGATATTTGTACCGGTCTTGGATCTTCTTTTCCAACTTCGGCACGTCGATCCCCCACACCATATACGCGTAATCGACCTGTACGTTGTGAACGTCGTATACGAGCATCTTGTCGCCATTTGCCGCTTCGTAATCGCGAACCTGTCTCCGAAACTTGTCCGCCTTCGACCGCGAACACCCAAAGATCCTCATAATATCTTTGGAACTGATCTCGTGCCGCGAATAAAAAAACTCAATTGCCGCTTCGATATTAAACTCCATTTTTGACGCAGGCATTTTTCACTCCCCCTCTTTTACCAGTTCGGCGAGCGATACGCCGAGCGTTTCTGCGATCTTGATTGCCGTGTCGAGCGTCGGCGATTCCACGCCGCGCTCATAAGCGACGATCTCCCACACCGACACGCCCACCGCATCGGCGAGTTGCTGTTGTGTCAACCGTTGTTTGTTCCGATAAAATTCAATGCGCAGTTTTCTCATAGTTCTTTTCTCCTTTTAAAAATTATTTTAGTGTTCCCCTTATAATTGCTTTTTGATAATGATTGTGGTATGCTTTCCACAGAAAGGACGTGTAATTATGGATTGGTCTGCTATTTTTGCCGGAGCCGCGTTGCTTTTGGCTGTTGCTTCCCCTATCATCACTTCACTCATTCAGTCCGTTTCCTCTCGAAAAACACGAAATGATGAGTTTTATTTGGAGTACAAAGCAAGAGCAATTGAGCAATACGCGCGTAGCGCTTGTCGAATGATGTATTGGGACGATAAAGACTCGCGCGCAGAATACTCAAAAAGTTTCGGAGAACTGCTCATTGTTGTTCCAAACGAGATACGCGACAAACTAAAGAAATTCGACGAGATTATTACCGATGAAATGCAACCGGATTACGAGGAAGCAAAGACTCTTTTCTATGACATTTGCTCCGACTTATCCAAGCACACCCCAAGGGTTAAAGAAAATAAGCGAGATCACGTTCACAAGTAAAAGCCATATCAGATACACCCACAAGCCGCCACGCTTCGGGTGTATTTTTATTGCCCAAAATGCCGCTCCGCATACCGAGCCTAACAACACGGCGATGAAGATCCAGTCGTTAACTGACACGAAATCACCTCCAAAAATCATTCTCGAGAAAGAGGTTGTTTTAGATAACGCCGACGACCTTTCGCAAGACGTTGAAGAGTTCCTTCGGAAACGTTAGATTTATTATCTAACGCCCGGACCAATTCGTTCAGTTCTCTTGATAGCTCAATAATTCGCTTTCTCGTCGCTTCGGTCAGGATCACAACCCTGACCGTTCGTTCGTCTAATGTGATTTTTTTATTTTGGTTACTCTTTTTGCAATCCATTATCATTTCCTCCTTCATGTTGTCTTAAATCAACTCCGCCGCCGATACTCCGAGAACGTCTGCAATCGCAATCAGCACGTTGACGCGCGGCGATTTCGTACCGCTCTCATACGCCGAGATCTCGCTCTGCGCCATTCCGATGGCTTCCGCCAACTCCTCTTGGGTGATACCTTTTTGTTCGCGATAGTGTTTAATCTTCTTCACGGATGGTTCCCTCCTTTACCGTCTGATATATATATCCTTTAAGTGTTTCCACTAATTCCCGCCTACTCGCCCAAGGATTGTGCAAAATTTCATAATAATCGCAGATCTCTTTTAGAACCTCCGCTGTACTATCCGAAAAATATCTGTCTATAAGCTTTCCCTTATAATGAAGATTTTCAAACGCCTTACGGGAGATAGTGACTCCGTTTTGCAATGTGATTTTCCTGAGAGGAGCACAAGGAGAGCCCATAAGAAATTGGTCAAGCTCCGTACGTTTCTCGTGAATCACCAAGTTCGTATTTGTGTGAGGATAAAGGTGTTTCTTTACGCTAATTTTGATTGAATTGGGTCCAATAGCGTTTACACAGCCAATGATAAACTCAAGAATAGATTGTGCTTTTTTGCCCTGCTTTTGCCCCATATGCAAAAATCCATTACACCGAGGAACCACCCCACCGTTACTACTGCAAAGATCTACAAACTCCTTAGCTTCTTTTTCGTTATCGTGTCGAAGAATAGCAAAGCGAATTTCTTGACCGTCTTCACTAACGAACGCATCCACACTATAGAATTTATCTTCATAACGCCTTTTTTTCACTCTGCTTTTCCTCACATTCATTTTTGCAAAATATTGACAGGAAAGGAAAATGCAATATAATTAAATTGAGATGTTCTGCCAGGAACAAAATCCCACAACCATATTGCACTTTTCCCCGACACGGGTTTTGTGCGCCGCGCCGTATTCCAACCGCCAAAGGAAGGCGGAAGTCGTTAAATTCATAATGAAAGGAAGCGTTCCAATGCTTATCGGTCTTATAGTAATTTTTGTCATATTGTATATCTACGGTATAATTAAATCCGCCGTAGAACTTTTCGAATTAAAGGAAGGATTTAAACGGATTACGACTTATGTTAATAACTATAGGAACCTCGGTCCAAACAATGTTTATTCCCCAAAGCACATAGAATCCTTTGACTCTTTAATGAAATATAATCCGGTTATATCCAAATTCGTTTATTCCGATCTTTCTTATAATCGCGAACAATTTGAAAATCGTGAAATCAGCACAAGATTAGCAAACAGCCTATTAGAAAAACTGAATAACCAGCGCTATACTCTAAAAAACACTTTTAACCCCCTTGTTGCACTTAAAAAGTTGTTTCAACTTCCATCCACAATACTTTCCTTTATGGGGTTTCGCATACAAGAACAGTCAGCAAAATGGTTTAACGCCGTCGGTTGGATTGTTGCAAAAGTGTTTGAGCTTTTTGAGGAAGAAATCAAAGCACTCGTTCTGTCAATTTTTCAAAACTTCGATCATATTTAAAAAGATTAAACAATGCAAAACTGTGTCCTCGTATATGTCCTTATGTGGGAATTTGTCCATCAAAAAACTTGTAAGAAAAAACACGATGACCGTAAGCACACACGCTTGAAGGACAATTCCTCTTTTTTTCATTTCATTTTCACCTCCGCGCTTCTTTAATTCATCAACGAGTTGTTTTGTGCTCAGATCGCAAAGATCCATTTTTATCCTCCAAATCTTGCGTTTTTTCACTTTCTGTGCTATGCTCTTTTTAACCTGAAAAGAAAGGGGGCGATAACCATGTCGAAGTTGTTTAAGTTGTTAGCTGAAGTTGCTGACTTGTTAGAAAACTTCCGCATGATGCCACCCTGTCCCACCCGTTTGCCACCACGCAAACGGCAACACCGTCAGGGCGTGTGAGTATTCACAACGGCTTGCTTACTTGTTAAAACAGGTCATAGACTGGTTGGAAAATCGCCTATCATAGCGGTTTGAAGGCACAAGTATTGGTGGGTTAATACTCCGAGAAGGTAGTCTGCTATGACAGGCTACCTTTTTCGTTTCTTTTCAGGTTAAAAAGAGCGCAACAACTGTTCGCCAACCTCACCAAAGAAGATCCAGATTATTTAAGATATGGTTTTGTTGTTTCTCCTTCTCTCGGGATGAGCACAGAATGTTTCTTGCGTACTATGTTGGAGCAACCCGACAACCCAACGGAAAGAGACAAGGAGATTATGAGATTTGCCGCAGAAGCCGCCAAACAATCCGATCAAACAATGCAGTAGAAGGCGAGATTACGGCACACGTTTTCCGAAAATTACGTTGTTTAAAAAGATTTGAAACATCTGTTGAACATCTGTTATTTTCAATATATCAACAAGTTTTTTGATTTCTTGAATCGTGATCGACATTTCGTTTCCCACTTTGTCGACAAGTTCTTTTTCCGACCAACCAATTTTGGACGCAAGGTCTTTTGTGGTATACCCCGCCGCCTTCATAGCGGAGTAAAATTTTTTCGTGTCGATCATTCGATTATCACCAAAATATCAATTTAATTGATTTAATGCGCTAAAATTTAATCCGCTTTTGCGGACGTTTAAACTATTCATATTTCTTTCTTAAGGCGATACCATTGACTTTTTTAAAAGCATGTGGTACAGTTCTCGTATCTTGAATTTAAGGAGGTGATGCCTTATGGAGAAACTTTCTAAGTTTCTGATGAGGCCCTCCCGTGTCGCGGGGCGACCACCTTATCGCCGGGACACGTTCGGGATACGTTGAGGTGCGTTAACACCCGTGCGAGTAAAAGTGATGCTACTCACCGGCAGAATATAGGTACACCAACTACGTTCTGTCACCCGTACCCGCGATAGCCTCAGATTACCGTCTTGTGGTAGCACACAAGGCGGTTTTCTTTTTTTCGAGAACTGTACCACATACCTTTAAAGGAATCATCTTCTGTACCTTTTAGTTATTTTAGATATTCAAAAAATCATTTAAATTGATTTTAACAAGATATTACACCATTTATTTTGATTTGTCAACAATTATTTTGATTTTATTCCAAAGAAATATTGCAATCATCATATTTTTTGATATCATTTAACAAGAGGTGAACCGAATGTTTAGAATTATATTAAAATCCTTAAGAGAAGAAAAGGATCTCACGCAAGATGATCTCGGAAAAATCCTTGGGAAACGACAATCTGCTATCGGTATGTGGGAAAGCGGAAAAAGCTACCCAGATTATCTCACTCTATTAGAACTTGCTCGTTTTTTTGACGTTTCGCTTGATTACCTTGCTGGAAAATCGAACGAAAGAAAAATTAAGCCTTCCGAAGAAGGCGTAAAAAAAGGTACTATCCAAATCGCAGGTCGTGACGGTTTTTTTATAAAGCGTGAATTGACAGATGATCAAATCGATATTGTTAAGCGAATGGTCGAACAAATGCCCGAATATCAAACCAAAGTTGACAGGTTGTCGGTTGTCGAACCTAAAAAAGAAACAGCACCGTCTAATGACGATGCCGCCTTTTCCGTTGCCGCTCGTGGCAGTTCGGTTACAAATGAAGAATTTGACAAACTTATTCACGATGAAGATACGATGAAGAAACCGATGAAAACGGAGTAATCTTGTTTTTCTCTATATATTCCGCAAACTGTTCATATACTCGCCGTTCCAACGGCGAAATTAAAAACTTATTACGCGCATACAAAATCCGCATCCGCTCCATACGATATTCCGCCGCTTGACGGCTGATATTACAAAGCCGTTGAATATCCTCGGCAGTTCTTACGCCACACCCCCACAACACGCAAGCGGGCGCCAGCAAACGAGACGCAAACACATTCGCTTCTTGTTCTATGGGGTTATCGGTTGGTAATGGTTCGCGGTTTACCAATTCATATTTTCCTACGTGTCCGAGCAAGATGTGTCCTAATTCGTGTGCCATTGTAAACCGTCGTCGCTCAGAACTACAACATTCACTTACGAAAATTCGCGGTTGTCCGAACCGTATACCGCAACATCCGTCGTTGCCGTCTTTAGGTATACACATTCTAACCTTTATACCCATTTTGTCACACAACGGACTGACCGCGACGGGTAGTTCCTTAATGTTGTAATCGATAAGAATTTGCCAGGCTTTGTCTCGTGTTGTTTGATATTTTTTGTAGTCCATTTTCAACACCTCCACATATCATTGTAGAGATTTGTCGAAAAAAGTACACAACAAAGACGCAGGTAAATTTTGGTATTTATTTTATAGCATATTCAAAACAACGTCTTTCAACTGTTCGGGATCGAGTTGTCCCACCGTGCAAAGCGCAGCGATGTGCGCAACCACTTTTGGGTCCGTCGAAACGTCCGACACGAACATCACCATTTCGTTTCGCTCGTTCAAAACACCGACCCCATAAGACCGATACTCCCCCAGTTCCGCCGTGTTAAGGCTCTCTTGTATCGGTACATACCGTAACATAACGCCCACCCTTTCACAATATCCTCACCCCCATTTTAAGATATATCTTTGTTACGAAACAGACGATATACAGTCCTATAATTCGACAAAAATCAACGGGTTTCGTTGGTCATAACGACAACAATCGAGGTACAACTATGCCGATATACAAAACAGGAAAAACAAAAGACGGAAAAGCACAATACCGCGCCTTCGTCAGTTATATAGATGCCGACGGGAAATATCGCAAGATTACAAAAACCGTTTACGGCGCCGCCGAAGCGAAGTTGGAAGAATTGCGCCTAATGCACAAAGTCGATAGCACGACCAGTGCCGAGAAAATGACCGTGCAACTCCTGTATGAGGAGTACGTCGCAGTAAAGAAAAATGAGATCCGACAATCATCTCTTGAAAAAACGATGTCCATTCTCAACAACCACGTACTGCCGTATTTATCGAAAGTGAAACTGGAAGATCTTACGATAAAGGAACTGCAAAACTGGAAGAACACCATAGCCGAAAAGGATATTAAAATACGCACAAAGAATAACGCGTTCAGTGAACTGCGAGCGTTGTTGAATTACGCGGTTAAAATGGAATATATCCCGAACCACCAAATGTCCCGTCTCGGCCGCTTCCGCGATGCATACTTCACGCACGAGCAGGAAACTCTGCATTACTACACACCCGATCAGTTCCGCCGATTTATTGAGGTTGCAGAAAAATACAAAGATAACTCTCTTAACGATCACGCCTACTATGTATTCTTTAACATCGCATACTACACCGGTATGCGTAAAGGTGAAATCAATGCGCTCAAATGGTCGGATATCGAAGGCGACCTAATCCACGTGCGCCGAAGCATTGCACAAAAAACAAAAGGCGGCGACCAAGAAACACCACCCAAAAACAAATCCTCGTACAGAACCTTGCAAATGCCCCAAAAACTCGTTTTGATTTTGGAACAGCATCGGATACTCCAAAAGCGAACGAAGGGGTTTTCGAGCAATTTCCGCGTGTGTGGCGGGGTTGCCACATTGCGAGACACCAGTATTGAAAACAAAAACAAGCAATTTGCCGAAGAAGCAGGTCTCCCCCACATTCGTATTCACGATTTCCGCCACTCCCACGCCACGCTTTTGGCGAACAACGGGATCAACATTCAAGAGATCGCGCGGCGGCTCGGTCACGCAAACGTGCAGCAGACGTGGTCCACGTACGCGCACCTTTACCCCCGCGAAGAAGAACGGGCAATCGCCGTCTTAGACACCGTGTAAACGTGTACGAATTTTGTACGAATTCCTAAAAAAAGCAATCCTTGACATTTTCCGTCGTATGGTGTAAAATGCCAACAAACGCTATTGTCAAGCCGTTTTTAAAAAGCAGTACACAGTTATAATATTGCCGAAAAGCAGGGTTAAAAATTCCCGTCGCCTCCACCAAAGGAGTATTAAACGAACCTTTTTATTTCAAAGGCGGCTTTGCCGTTACGATTTGGTTCTAAATACTCAGCA